>NZ_JBBNJY010000011.1:0-63692 GCF_040093295.1 Ruminococcoides bili | reverse complement strand
CCGATCTTGAAAAGGTCGACCAAACTTTTATAATTGATTGGCTAAACTGTGCACTCAACCAAATTTATTTTAATTTCTAATATAAAAATCCACAAACACAAAAGCCACTTTTGAACTAAATCAAAAGTGGCTTTCACTCTTATATAATAAAACTTTAAGAAATCATATCTTTAAGTTTCTGTTCAACTGCTGCAGCATCTGCTTTACCACGGCTGTTCTTCATTACATTACCGACAAGAGCCTTAATAGCTTTTTCCTTACCGTTCTTGTAATCATCTACAGCCTTAGGATTGTTCTCTATAGCCTGTTTACAAAGTTCATTTACAGTGTTTTCATCAAGTCCTGCCATATCACTTTCACTGATAAAATCAAGTGCTCCCTTGCCGGAATCAAGCATTTTCTCAAGTGTAGCCTTAGCAAGGTTATTGCGTATCTTGCCGCTGTCAATCAATTTTACAAGCTCATTGAGTTGTTCAGGTGTTATTGATACATCAAATGTTTCCTTATCAGCCTCGGTTTCTGTTCTGCGGAAAATCTGACCGATAATAAAGTTAGATACAGACTTTGCGGATTTTACACCCTCGCAAGCCTTATCAAAGAACTCGCTGATTTTTCTGTATTTTGTAAGAAGTTGTGCATCCTTTTCAGGAATTTCAAGTTCTTCAATATATCTCTTGCATTTGTCAGAAGGAAGTTCAGGCATTTCAGCCTTTAAGCTCTCTACAACATCTCTTGGGACATTGATTGTAACAAGGTCAGGATCTCTGAAATAACGGTAATCGTGAGCGTCTTCTTTACTGCGCATTGAAGATGTAGTGTTTGTTGCATCATCATAACGGAGAGTTTCCTGCACTACTTTGCCGCCGCTCTCAATTAAATCTACCTGACGCTCATACTCATACTCCATTGCTTTAGCAATATTTGTAATTGAGTTCATATTCTTAATCTCTGTTCTTGTTCCAAGAGTTTCACTGCCCTCAGGACGAACAGAAATATTAACATCGCAACGCATTGAGCCTTCCTGCATACGGCAGTCGGAAATTCCTATATAGCGCATTACCTGCTGTAATTTTTCAACATACTCCTTAGCCTCGTCAATAGAACGAATATCAGGCTCCGATACAATCTCGATAAGAGGAACACCGCCACGGTTGTAGTCGACATATGTGTCGCCGTGCTGATGAATAAGTTTTCCTGCATCTTCTTCAATATGAATATGATGAAGTCTGATTTTTCTGCCGTTTGAAAGCTCTACATAGCCGCCGATTGAAAGCGGTGCATAAAGCTGGCTGATTTGATAAGCCTTTGAAAGGTCAGGATAGCAGTAGTTCTTTCTGTCCATTTTAGAAATCTCCGCAATCTCACCGTGAGTGGCAAGACCTGCCTTGATACCGAAGTTTACTACCTCACGGTTAAGTTTTGGAAGTGTACCCGGAAGTCCGATACATACAGGACAGCAATGTGAGTTAGGTGCACCGCCAAACGCTGTTGTACATGAGCAGAAAATTTTTGTCTTTGTAGCAAGTTCAATATGGGTTTCAAAACCCGCAACTAATTCATATTTCACAGCTTAACACCCCACTTTGTATCCTTAAAGTTTTCTCCGGCAGCCTGCTGATACTTAAACGCTGCATTTAAAATTTCAGCCTCGCCAAAACTCTTGCCGATAAGCTGCATACCGATTGGCATACCGTTTGCGTTAAATCCGCACGGTACGGATACACCCGGAAGTCCTGCAATATTTACGGGTACGGTACAAATATCTGTAAGATAAGTTTCAATCGGATCGGAAACTGCGTGACCCGCCTCGAAAGCAGTCATGGGAACTGTTGGAGCAAGAATTACATCACAATGCTCAAATGCATCTGTAAATGCCTTTACAATAGTTCCACGCAAATTCTGTGCCTTTTTATAATAAGCGTCATAATAACCGGCAGAGAGTACATATGTGCCGAGAAGAATTCTTCTCTTAACTTCCTCACCAAAGCCCTCTGAACGGGTGCGGCAAATCATATCGTGAGTGCCGTTATAATGCGGTGTTTTATAACCAAAACGAATACCGTCGTATCTGCCGAGGTTTGAAGATGCCTCTGCGCAGGCAATAATGTAATAAACAGGAAGAGCAAACTTAAGTGCGGGCATATCAAAATACACTATTTCTGCACCGAGTGATTCATAAACTTTTGCGGCATTGAGAACTGCCTCTTTAACATCGTCACGAATACCGTCAAGATACTCACGGGCAATACCGATTTTCATATCTTTGATGTCATTGTTGAGCTTTCCGTAAGTTGCGCCGCCGACATTACCCTTTGAAGTGCTGTCTTTTTCGTCATACTGTGAAATTGCATCAAATACAATAGACGCATCTTCAACGCTCTTTGTGATAGGTCCAATTTGGTCAAGTGAGCTTGCATAAGCGATAAGACCGTAACGGGATACACTGCCGTATGTCGGCTTAAGACCTACGATACCGCAAAAACTTGCAGGCTGACGGATAGAACCACCTGTATCAGAACCAAGTCCGTATGCTGCAATGTTTGCGCCGACAGCGCTTGCTACGCCGCCTGATGAACCGCCGGATACATACTTTGTGTTAAACGGATTCATTGCACCGCCAAAGCATGAAGTTTCACACGAAGAACCCATTGCAAATTCGTCCATATTTGTTTTACCGAGCATAACTGCATTTTGTGCAGAAAGATTCTCCCATACAGTTGCATTATAAATCGGCTTGTAACCTTTAAGGATTTTAGAACAGCAAGTAGTTTCAATGTCCTTTGTGGAAAGGTTATCTTTCAATGTCATCGGAACACCCTCGAGCATACCGATTTCTTCGCCCTTTGCAATTTTTTCGTCAACAGTCTTTGCGGTTTCAAGCGCTGTATCGGGAGTTACATTTACATAAGCGTTAAGCTCGCCGTTTGATTTTTCTATTTCTTCAAGATAGCTTTTAGTAAGCTCCGTACACGAAACCTGCTTGGAAACAAGCATTTCGTGAATTTTTGCAATACTACCCATTTTTACACCTCTTATTCTCTGCCTCTAACAAGGAAATGTGACTCTGCCTGTTCAGGGGCATTTTTCAAAATTTCCTCGCTGTCATATGACTCAACCACAACATCCTCACGAAATACATTTGAAAGGTTGTTTATGTTGTCAAAGCTCTCACCGCTTGTGGGAGCATTATTGATTGTATCGGCAAAATCTATAATTTCCTGCATTGACTGTGTAAGGCTGTCAAGCTCCTCTTCGGGAACGAACAGCTTTGAAAGCAACGCAATGTTTTCAACATCTTCTCTTGTTACCATAAAAACCATCCTTTGTATAAACAGAATCAGGGCAAGTTATAAAAACAACTCGCCCTTTGAGTATATATGAAGTTATCTTAATTTAATGTGAACTTCACGAAGCTGCTGCTCTGTTACCTCTCCAGGTGAACCGAGGAGAAGATCCTGAGCATTTGAGTTCATTGGGAAAGCAATAACCTCTCTGATGTTCTCTTCTTCAGTAATGAGCATAATCATTCTGTCAACGCCCGGAGCCATACCTGCATGTGGCGGAGCACCATACTGGAATGCGTTGTAGAGAGCAGAGAACTTAGATTTAAGCTCATCTTCGGTATATCCTGCAATCTCGAAAGCCTTAATCATAATATCAAGGTCGTGGTTACGAACAGCACCTGATGAAAGCTCAACACCGTTACATACAATGTCATACTGATAAGCAAGAATATCATCGGGGTTCTTATTAAGCAAGCTGTCCATACCGCCCTGTGGCATGGAGAATGGGTTGTGTGTAAATATTACCTGACCTGTGGTTTCGTCATGCTCATACATTGGGAAGTCAACGATAAAGCACATCTCAAACTTTGACTTGTCAATAAGGTCAAGACGGGTAGCAACCTCTGTACGAATCTGACCTGCAAGCTTTGGAGCGTCTTTTTCTGTATCTGCGATAAAGTAAATAACATCGCCTGCGTTAGAATTATTACGCTTAATAAGCTCTTCTCTGTCGCCCTCTTTAAGGAACTTATCAATAGGACCGTCAAAAGTCATATCATCTCTTACCTTAACATAACCGAGGCCCTTCATTCCGATAGAAAGTGCAAACTCTTCCATCTTCTTGAACCAGCTCTTTGACTGCTTTGCGGCACCCGGTACATTAATTGAACGAACAGTCTTTTTGAGGAACGGCTTAAAGTCAGTTTCCTCAAACATATCGCTAATCTCCACGATAACAAGCGGGTTACGGAGATCAGGCTTGTCTGTACCGTACTTTAACATACTTTCAGCGTATGGAATACGAACAAACGGAGGCTTTGAAACCTCTTTATCTGTAAACTTAGTGAATGTTTCGTAAAGAACTTCTTCTGCAACCGCAAATACATCTTCCTGTGTGGCAAAAGCCATTTCAAAGTCAAGCTGATAGAACTCGCCCGGCGAACGGTCTGCTCTTGCATCCTCATCTCTGAAACAAGGTGCAATCTGAAAGTATCTGTCAAAACCGGAAACCATAAGGAGCTGTTTGAAAATCTGCGGAGCCTGCGGAAGAGCATAGAATTTGCCCTTGTGCTTACGGCTCGGAATAAGATAATCTCTTGCTCCTTCCGGTGATGAAGTTGAAAGAATCGGTGTCTGAATTTCATTAAATCCCATCTCGTTCATTTTTGCACGGAGGAATGTTATAATCTGTGAACGGAGCATAATGTTATTATGCACCTTCTGATTACGAAGGTCGAGGAAACGATACTTTAAGCGTACCTCCTCCGAAGTATTGGTAGAAGTGGCAACTTCAAACGGAAGTGCGTTTTTACATTTGCCGAGAACAGTAATGTCATCTGTGTGTACCTCAACATAACCGGTAGCAATCTTAGAGTTGATAGTTTCTTCATCTCTCTTTACTACCTTACCGCTCAATGTTACGGTACATTCTTTGTTAATACCCTTAAGTAACTCGTCATTGTGAACTACTACCTGAAGAACACCGTACTGATCACGAATGTCAAGGAACATTACGCCGCCGTGGTCACGGATATTTTCAACCCAGCCTGCTACACGAACTTCCTGTCCGATATTTTCTTCTCTTAACTCACCGCAAGTTACGGTGCGATACTGATTAGCTTTTATCATATATCTACAGTTCCTTTCACTGATATTGTGCTAAATTGCCTATTCTTTTGTATTATACCACAATTTGCCTAAGCAATCAATATTTTAAATGATTTTTATTTCAAAAATTCTATCTTTTTCAGACAATGCCGCACAAATAATGTGCGGCACCGTTTATTCAACACTCTTAAGGCTTTCAACCATATTTACTTTTTTAATCTTAAATCCCATTGCAAAATTCACAATCAAAGCAAATGCAAATGTCAGCAAAGCCGCAAAAACGAATGATGTAGGCAAAATATCTCTGCCAAACATTACATTGTCAACCTCAACGGTCTGAATAATAAATCTTGTAAGTAAAATACCGAGAACAAGTCCCGAAAGAATACCTCCGAGAGTAAGCACGATATTTTCTTTATAAATAACGCTTGAGGTTTCTCTGCTGTAAAATCCGAGCACCTTAAAAGTTGCGATTTCACGCACACGCTCGGCAATGTTGATATTTGTAAGATTATAAAGCACTACAAACGCAAGTGCCGCTGCACAAATAATCATAACAAGCACAACCATATTAAGCGAATTGAGCATATCTTCAATTTCACCCATACCTGATGAAAGATAGGTTACACCCGCTACTTTATCATTCGTCAGCATTTTTTCACCGAACGCAGTCTGTTCGTCAGGATTTTTCAGTACAACCTGTGCCATATTAAACTGCGGTTCTTCTCCGAATTTTTCACTGTAAAGTTTAGGAGAAATAAACACATAATTCTTTATATACTGTTCATAAATTCCGCCTACTGTAAGTTCTGCGGTTTTATCATCAACAGTTACACTTACGGTATCACCGACTTTGGCAGACAATTCGGTCGCCATTTTTTCATTTATCATTACGGAATCATCGGTAATATCAAGGTGCTTTTTGTCGCCCCTTGTTCTAAGTTCTGTAACCTCCGAAAATCTCTGCGGATCTTCCATTACCGTAAGATAAGTGCTTTCATCTTTTACAACATTATTTTTCTTTACAACAACTTCCTGCTGACCTGCAAGCATAATTGACGCTGCGTCGCCCGTATTGTTTATTGCATTTTTCAGATAATCAAGCTGTTCGGCAGTTCCGCCTTCTTTAGGAATAACAACCGTATTATATTTGAATATTTCGCTAAACTGTGTATCGGTAAGCGGAATAAAGCTGTTTTTAAGTCCGAATGCCGCAACTATCAAAGCCGTGCAGCCTGCAATGCCTATGATTGTCATAAACATTCTTGATTTATATCTGAAAATATTTCTTGTAGTCAGCTTTGCGGAAAAATTCATATGTTTCCATATCGGAGTAATTCTCTCAAGCAGTATCCTCTTGCCTGCTTTCGGAGTTTTAGGTCTTAGAATTTTTGCACAGCTCTGGCTTAATTCTCTTACACATACTATTACAGAAACAAGCAATGTACAAAGTACGGCGGCAAGCGTACCGAGTATAATACTCTGTGCATCAGGTACAATGCTGATGTCAGGCATATAATACATAATCTGATATGCATTATAAATAATATACGGCAGTGTATTTATGCCTATTAATACACCTACGGTACAACCGATTACACCTGCAAAAACAGCATAAATCGCAAATTTCATTATTATGCTTAAGTTATTGTAGCCGAGCGCTTTTAATATTCCGATTTCTTTACGCTTTTCCTCTACAAGTCTTGACATTGTGGTTACACAAACCAAAACCGCAACGAGTAAAAAGAACATCGGGAATACTGATGCCACTGCACCGAGTCGCTCAACATTCTGCGCAAAGGTTGAATAACCCGGATTATCCGACCTGTCAAACACATACCATTCGGGATCTGCTATAGCGTCTATTTCTTCCTGTGCGTCGGCAATTTTTTGTTCTGCCTCTTTAAATTTATCATCAGCCTCGGCTTTTGAATCATTGTATTCTTTCCAACCGTCATCAAGCTTTTGTCTGCCGCTTATTTTCTGCTCCTCAAGTTCGGACTTTCCGTTGTCATATTTTTCCTGTGCTGTCGCAAGTTCGGTTTCAGCCTGCGATATTTGAGCTTGTCCCTCTGTTTTTTTACTTTCAAGCTGTGCTTGTCCGTTCGCAATCTGCTGTTCTGCACTCTGAATTTGAGCAAGTGCATAGTCAAGCTGTGCCTGTCCTTCCGCTTTTTGTGTTTCAAGCTCTTGTTTTCCGTTGTTCAGCTGTTGTTCTGCCGTATCAAGCTGTTCTTGCGCCATAGCAAGTTTTGTTTCACAATCTGCTAAAACTGCCTGAACCTGTGTAAGCTGTTCCTGCAATACAGCAAGATCGGTTTCGTCCTCTGTAACCTCAATTTGCGCCTGTAAAGCCTCAATCTGTGATTTGCAAGTTGCTATTGCGGTTTCAAGCTGCGGCTTTTGATTGTTTTCAAATTCACTTTTTGCGGCATTGAATTCATCTTCTTTTTCGGCAAGAGTTTCTTCCGCTATGCTGATTTTTGAATTATATTCTTCAACGCCTGCATTATATTCGGCTTTTGCACTGTCAAGTTCCGCCTGTGCAGAAGAAAGTTCGCTTTCACCTGTCGCAATGCCGTTTTTGTATTCTTTTTTAGCAGTTTCAAGCTGACTTTTTCCGTCATCTATCTGCTTTTTGGCTGTGTCAAGTTGCGATTGTGCATCTGAAATCTTATCTGTATATTCTTTTTCCGAATTATCTAAAGTTGCTTTTGCATCATCAAGTTTTGTAAGAGCCTCGGATTTTTCGGTTTCATAATCGTTTTTACTGTCCTCAAGTTCCTGTTTTGCTTTGCCTATAACATCTTTATCAAATGCCTCACAGCGTAAATCGGCGGTATTTTCAAGAACAGTTGTAAAGCTTTCAATGTCTTTTTCATATTCGTCATCAAAGACTGAACCGTCGCCGTCAGAAAAAACGGTTTTCACATACATTTCCGTATATCTTTCGGTTACAAAATCATCCTGATAAATATACATAAATGCTGCAATATTGCCGTTGCCGATTGTAGTTGAGCCACGCTGATACGAAATATACATAGGTGATTCCACTTTACCGACGACAGTATATTCAAGCGTATCTACCATATCAAGTGCATTGGATTCTCCGCTTTCACTTCCAAATACAACCTTGTCGCCGATTTTATAATCACTGCTGCCGACACTGCCGTATTCAACAAGGATTTCACCCTTTTTCTCGGGTAGTCTTCCCTCTTTTATGTTTAATGTATTAAGAGTTTTATTATTGTTATAACTTTTAGGTGCAGCGGTTACTCTTATAACCTTGCCGTTACCGCCGTTTCCGTTTGATTTTAAAACAAGGTCGGCAAAATACGATGGCATAACATCGGTTACATTGTCAAGATTTTCAACCGCTTTTACATCATCTTTATCAAATCCGACAGTAGATACAAGCCTGTAATCCATAAGATCGGATTGAGAATAATACTCGTCTGCCATATTGTACATTGACGGAATCGTAGCTTTGATTCCGGCAAAAAATCCAACACCGAGTGCAATAATCGCAAGTATAGAAATAAACCTTGCTTTAGAATTTGCAATTTCTCTGAAAGTATTTTTTAACAGGGTTTTAGTCAATGTCCTCTCCCCTTTCGCAGAAAATATGAATTACCATTCGATTTCTTCAACATTTTTAGGTTCATCATTGTGAACATCCATAATTACCCTGCCGCTTCTCATCTTTATAATATGATCTGCCATTGGGGTAATTGCTGAATTATGGGTTATGAGAACTACCGTCATATTTTCTTTTCGGCAGGTTTCCTGCAAAAGTTTTAAAATCTGTCTGCCGGTGTTATAGTCAAGAGCACCCGTCGGCTCATCGCAAAGTAAAAGTTTAGGTCGCTTGGCAAGTGCTCTTGCAATAGAAACTCTCTGCTGTTCACCGCCCGAAAGTTGAGCGGGAAAGTTTGCACTGCGCTGTGAAAGTCCGACGCTTTCAAGCGCCTCTGTACTGTCCATCGGATTTTTACTTATCTGCGTTGCAAGCTCTACATTTTCTTTTGCGGTAAGGTTAGGCACAAGGTTATAAAACTGAAATACAAAACCAATGTCAAACCGTCTGTATTCAATAAGCTGTTTGTCTTTCAGCTTGCTTATATCTCTGCCGCCGACAATAATACTGCCTTTTGTACAGGTATCCATTCCGCCGAGAATATTAAGTACGGTTGTCTTGCCTGCACCCGATGCACCGACTACCACGCAAAACTCGCCCTGCTCTATATTAAAAGAAACACCCTCGACAGCGTTAATAGTCACTTCGCCCATTTTATATATTTTATAAACATCTTTAAATTCAACAAGGCTCATAATATCCTCCCGTAACGGTAAATTTTCTTTGCTTTTTAAAGTGCTGAATATACAGAATAAACCTGCTTATAATATAATATTATAGCACTTTTTGCACCTCTTATCAATATACAAATACAGTGTTGATGTCGAATAAACCACAATACGACAAAACCGACCAAATTAATTGGCAATTGGCTTGACGAGGGTAAAAAATTATGCTAAAATACTTAAGAACATAGGTTATTGCAGTGTAGATTGTTTGGTAATTACAACTCACCGCAAATTCTGATACTATGTAATTTAAGAAACAGAAAGGTTGATACTGAAATGGCAAAGATTGATTTAACTAAGTATGGTATTACCGGTACTACTGAAATTATCCACAATCCTTCCTATGACGAACTCTTTAACGAGGAAACAAAGGCTGATTTGGAAGGCTATGAGGTTGGACAGGAAACTGAGCTTGGCGCAGTTAATGTTATGACCGGTATTTACACAGGCCGTTCACCTAAAGATAAGTTCATCGTTATGGACGAGAATTCAAAGGACACTGTATGGTGGACTTCTGACGAATACAAGAACGACAACCATCCTGCAACACAGGAAGCTTGGGAAGCTGTAAAAGCGCTTGCTAAGAAAGAGCTTTCAAACAAGAAGCTTTATGTTGTAGATGCATTCTGCGGCGCTAACCATGATACAAGAATGGCAGTTCGTTTCATCGTTGAGGTTGCTTGGCAGGCTCACTTTGTAACAAATATGTTCATCAAGCCATCTGCTGAAGAGCTTGAGAACTTTGAGCCTGATTTCGTTGTTTACAACGCATCAAAGGCTAAGGTTGAAAACTACAAGGAGCTCGGTCTTAACTCTGAAACAGCTGTAATGTTCAACATCACAAGCCGTGAGCAGGTTATCGTAAACACATGGTACGGCGGTGAGATGAAGAAGGGTATGTTCTCAATGATGAACTACTACCTCCCACTTAAGGGTATTGCTTCAATGCACTGTTCAGCTAACACAGATAAGAACGGCGAGAACACAGCTATCTTCTTCGGTCTTTCAGGTACAGGTAAAACTACACTTTCAACAGATCCTAAAAGACTTCTCATCGGTGATGACGAGCACGGTTGGGACGACAACGGTGTATTTAACTTCGAGGGCGGCTGCTATGCTAAGGTTATTAACCTTGACAAAGAGTCAGAGCCTGACATCTACAACGCAATCAGAAGAGATGCTCTTCTTGAGAACGTAACAGTAGATAAGGACGGTAAAATTGACTTTAACGACAAGACAGTTACAGAGAACACTCGTGTATCTTACCCAATCAACCACATTGAGAACATTGTTCGTCCTGTATCTTCAGCTCCTGCTGCTAAGAATGTAATCTTCCTTTCAGCAGATGCTTTCGGTGTACTTCCGCCTGTATCAATCCTTACTCCTGAGCAGACAAAGTACTACTTCCTTTCAGGCTTTACAGCTAAGCTCGCAGGTACAGAGCGTGGCATTACAGAGCCAACTCCAACATTCTCTGCTTGCTTCGGTCAGGCTTTCCTTGAGCTTCACCCAACAAAGTATGCTGAAGAGCTCGTTAAGAAGATGGAAAAGAGCGGTGCTAAAGCTTACCTCGTAAACACAGGTTGGAACGGCACAGGCAAGCGTATCTCTATTAAGGATACAAGAGGTATCATCGACGCTATTCTCGACGGTTCTATCACAAAGGCTCCTACAAAGACAATCCCTCACTTCAACTTTGAAGTTCCTACAGAGCTTCCGGGTGTTGATCCTGCAATTCTCGACCCACGTGACACATATACAAATGTTGCTGATTGGGAAGCAAAGGCACAGGATCTTGCAGCTCGTTTTGTTAAGAACTTTGCTAAGTACGAAGGCAACGAGGCAGGTAAGGCTCTCGTAGAGGCAGGCCCTAAGGCTTAATCTTTGTATTTAATTTAATACAAATAAATTTGGGTGCTTTCCAAACGGAAAGCACCCTTTTTTTTAATAATTATTATACTAAATTTTTGTCAATAAATTCTATGTATGACTTGCGATTATATATGCTGTTATGATTATTTTTATACCATTCATATTCTTCTTTTAAACCAACTTCGAGTGGAATTGTTGTTGGCATAAGTTCATTTTGTTTTTTAACATCAAGAATATATTCATAATCATAAAAGCAAAAATAATCTCTCTGTTGAACAGATTTATCTACTTCTACAAATTCAGGTATTTTTCCTACTGCTTTATAACAAAGTTTAACCCATTCCTTAACAGTAATTATATCACTGTTTCCGACATTGTATATATGATTGTCAGGTTTCTTTTTAATAATTAATTCTATAAATTTACATAAATCAGATACATTATAAAACTGTAACTTCATATCACCGTTTTGCGGAATATAAAACTTTCTGCCTTTTTCGGCACAGTCAAAAGGAAATGCTTCACGGTAAAGGTTTTCATAAATTCCATAAAAATATGGAGGTCTTAAAATATATGCATTAGTGCAATGTTCAAGTAAGTAGTTCTCTGCCATTAATTTATTAACACCGTAATCACCCCATACAGAATTTTTACCACAAGTTTGTTCCTCTGTAAAAGGCTGACTGTTAGTTTCAGGATATACTGCGCTTGAACTTATGAAAATATAATCATCAAATGTAACACCGGAATTCAGCAAACTTTCTATGTGAGCCTTATTATAAGCTGTAACATCAATAATTAAATCAAAATGTTTATCTTTTAACAAGTTTTTTAAATTCATTCTGTCACAGTTAATCAGATGAACTCCGTCTAATTGCGCTCTGCTGTTTCTGTTAATAACATACACTTCATTATTTCTTTTGAGAAAATATTCCGCAGTAAATTTACTAACAAATGTTGTTCCGCCGGAAACAAGAATTTTCATAGTAACAACTCCCTTTTGAATATTATAAAATGCATAACACACCTTACACTTTTAATTATACTTTACACGCAAATTTTTTGTCAACTGAAAACTTGAAAAATGCAATTACCTCAATTATAATAATTACATAACATTATAATTGAGGTAATTATGAAAACTAAAAAACGAAAAACCGCAAAAATCACTGTACCTACCGCACTTGCTTTGATATGCTGTTTTGCGGTGATTTTAATTATAAACAATCAGCCGACAGAAAATACTGCAAAAGACGAAATTATCTCCCTTAAAGATATTCCCGATTATTCAGGTTCTGCTTTTATAGAAATAAACGGAAACGAACCGTATTTCAGTGATGACGATTACACAACATCATCGTTTGAATATTATGCCGATTTAGACGAATTAGGAAGATGCGGCACAGCCTATGCCTGCGTAGGTACAGATATAATGCCTACAGAAGAGAGAGGTCAGATAGGCAGAATTAAACCGTCAGGCTGGCAAACAATAAAATATGACTTTATTGACGGAAAATATCTGTACAATCGCTGTCACCTTATCGCCTATCAGCTTACGGGCGAAAATGCAAATGAAAAGAATTTGATAACAGGAACAAGATACCTAAATGTAACGGGTATGCTGCCCTTTGAAAAGATGGTTGCAAATTATGTAAAAACAACCGGTAATCACGCGCTTTACCGTGTAACTCCTGTTTTTGAAAATGACGACCTTGTTGCCAAAGGAGTATTAATTGAGGCAAAATCCGTTGAAGATAAAGGCGAGGGTGTAACATTGTGCGTATACTGCTACAATGTTCAGCCAAATGTAACTATCGACTATAAGACAGGTAAAAGTGAATATAACGAAAATGAATACTAAACAAATTCCCGCAATGCATTAATCTGCATTACGGGAATTTTTCGTATTACGATCTTTTACATAATTATATAGCTGTCAAAATATTTTTCTTGAAATTTAATCTGCCGCATAATTTCTTATTTAGTAAAAGAAATGTTTTCAGGTGTAACAATCCATTTTTCTTCTATATCACCATTACGATGAACAACCACAATTACTTTTCTTTTAAAAGATTTAAGCGGATAATTCAAGCCTAAAATATAAGAGTTCTGCACCTCACCATCCGGTGCAATTACACCGGGTACATAACCGTAATTAACAGAACAGTGAATATATTTACATATTTTGCTTTTTAAAAATATTTATCTTCTTTTATATATGACAATTTCAGGATTTGAACAATTTTCACCGTACTCGCTTACAAGAATAAAATCCAATCCGGCAACCAAACCAAAACATCTTGTAATAGAGCCGTCATTAAATTCACATTCAACTTGATTACACAAGTATATACTGTTATCATCAAGCAATTTTAAATTTTTACCGTTCGGCATACGATAAGACAAATTTACATATACCCCATTCATTGCATATAACTCATTTATAGCAGGCATTCCCGGAATATTAAGAGAATTAAACTCGTCAATCAACTGATTTTTCAGCACAATATAGTTGTTCATTCCTCCCATATCAATACATTGATAAATAAAACATTGCTTTCCAAACGGAGAACCTTTAGTTTCATTGCAGCCTTTGCAATTTCTGCTTTTGCCATAGCCACAGTTATCACAATCCGCCCCACATAATGATTTCATATTTATCCTCCAATTATTTTGAAAATTTGGATAATTATTATAATGCAATATAACATTAATGTCAACAGTTTAAAAAATATAAATATTTATATCAAATTTATCTAAAACATTTATATAAAACTTAATAATCAATTATTTGTTTGTTTTTTGGGGAAGTGTTACAAGCATTACTGTTCCATTTTTGTCGCTTTTTTCAGCTTTTACCGTACCGTTGTGCAAAAGTACAATTTCCCATACAAGTGATAGTCCAAGACCTACACCGCCGTATGCTCTGCTACGAGATTTATCAACACGAAAAAATGGTTGAAAGATACTTTCTCTGTACTGCTCGGGTATACCATAACCGTTATCTTTAACTCGTATATAAAGCTGATTATTCTTTTCGTCAACAGTTATAATTACAGAAGCATTTTCTCTGTTGTAGCGTATTGCGTTTTCAGTTAAATTAAATAATAAACGATAAATTAAGGTGTCACTGCCTATCATCATACCATTGCCGTTGTATTCAAGGCGAATATTCTTTTTTTCTGCAAGGGGAGCAAGGTCGGTAAATATTTCTTCAATCATAGGGGCAATTTCTATTGTATCTTTGCACTCAACTGTACGAAGCTCACTCATTTCAAGCAGAGTTTTTGTCATTTGTGACATTCTTTCGTTTTGCTCTTGTAGCAGTACAAGAAATTCTGCTGTATCGTTGCTCATATTTGGGTGCTCAACAGAAAAAAGTTCAATTTGTGCTTGAATTAAGGCAAGTGGTGTTCTTAACTCGTGCGCTGCATTTCCTGTGAATTGCCGTTGAGCAGCAAAACCGTTGTCGAGTCGGTCAAGCATATTGTTAAATGATTGACAAAACTGTTTAAATTCCGGCAAAACATCGTCGCTTATTTTCATATCTGCCAAATTGTTGGGCTGTACATTCTCTACTTGAGAGGCAAAACTTTTTAGCGGCTTTAAAGCACGACCACTGACAAAATATGCAAGTATACCACCAAGTACGCTTACGGCAATTGTTATGTACCAATTAGTAGTATTGAATGAATCTTGTGCACCACTGATAATAATGGTAAGCTCACTGTCGGGATTTTCATTTTCCGGATTAAATGAACTCGGTTTTCCTTTATCAATTTCACTATATGCTGATATTCCGTTGCCTATTGAATCCATATATCGTTTGCCTGAATAACCGATTAAACAATTCATTAGCACACAAGTTATGCAAATTAAAACTGTGGTCATTAAGGTTATTCGCCATTGTAAAGAAAGTTTTTTCATTTTTTCTCCTCCATTACATAGCCCTCGCCTATACGGTTGTGAATAGGGTCATAGTCTAATGCATTACGAAGCTTTTTCCTTAATGATGAAATGTGCACTCTTATTGAGTTACTGAAATTGTCAACACTGCTGTCCCATACGTGTTCAATCAACTCCTCTTGACTTACAGGTCTGCCTTGATTTAACATTAGATATTCAAGTATTCCTGTTTCCTTGCGAGTTAAAGATAATTCTTCATCATTTACATCTGCTTTGCGTGTTTTTGTGTTAAATGAAAGATTTGAACATTTTAAAACAATATCGTTTTGAGTGAACTTTCTAAGGGTAAGGTTTCGTATTCTTGCCGAAAGCTCATCTAAGTGAAATGGTTTTGTTAAATAATCATTTGCACCTTCATCTAATCCTAAAACCTTGTCTGCAACCTCACAACGAGCCGACAGAATTAAAACCTTTGTGTCAATGTCTGTTTGCCTCAGAGTTTTCAATACTGTCATTCCGTCAACATTAGGTAGGTTTAAATCGAGCACAACAAGGTCGAAACTTTCAACAGTAAGCATATCTAATGCCTTTTGACCCTCATAGCAATAATCAACACTGTAAGCAAGACGCTTAAGACTTCTTACGATTGTGTCACAAAGAGCAACCTCGTCTTCAACAACTAAAATATGCATAATTATCTCCTAACACTTGTATTATTGGTAAAATATCTTTATTATAGATTATAACACATTATAACACAAAAAAATAAAATCTTTGTTAAATTTCTTTCTTAACAAGGATTTTATATCGTTCGTGATATAATAAGGCTAAAGATGAAGGGAGTGGTTAAATTGTTCAAAGTAAAAAAAGCAATATTTCAAATCGGTTTCCTTGTTGCCGGAGTGGTTATGCTGTGCTATGGAGCAATGCGTGGTGAGGCAGACACCGTGCTTAGCAAAGCAATAAGATTATGCTTGGAGTGTATTGGAATTGGATAAAAGGAAAAAGAATCTTTCAAAGCTTGTAAGCCGTTTTCGTACTTTTATTCAGGCAGGTGCAACGCTTTTGACAAATATTCATTTACCTAATTTTTTTAAAGGCGGAATATATCAGGGCAATGGCAAGGCTGTGTGCGTACCGGGGCTAAATTGCTACTCTTGTCCTGCTGCGTCAGGTGCGTGTCCAATCGGCTCGTTTCAGGCTGTTGTAGGCTCATCAAAATTTAAGTTTTCCTATTATGTAACAGGATTTTTAATTTTGCTTGGCGTGTTGCTTGGTCGATTTATTTGTGGCTTTTTGTGTCCGTTTGGTTGGCTTCAAGATTTGCTTAATAAAATACCGTGTAAAAAGCTTTCAACAAAAAAACTAAAGCCTTTAACATATTTAAAATATATCATCTTGCTGGTGACGGTTATATTGCTACCTGTACTTGTGGTTAATGATGTTGGAATGGGCGACCCGTTCTTTTGTAAATATATATGCCCACAGGGTGTGCTTGAGGGTGCAATTCCATTGTCTGCTATTGATGAGGGTATACGCTCGGCTTTAGGAAATAAATTTATTCAAAAGCTTATTATTTTGATTATTGTAGTTGTACTGAGTGTGGTTTTCTATCGTCCGTTTTGCAAGTGGATTTGTCCACTCGGTGCTTTTTATGCATTGATGAACAAGGTGTCGTTGCTTGGAATAAAGGTTGATAAGCATAAATGCGTGTCTTGTGGCAAATGTGCAAGAGCGTGTAAAATGGATGTTGATGTAGTAAAAACACCAAACAGCACTGAGTGTATTCGTTGTGGTAAGTGTATAACTGCTTGTCCTACTGATGCAATAAGCTTTCGCTACGGATTTGGTATGCCTGAAAAAAATCTTTGCAACACTGTAAAAGAAAATAATAAAACAGATATTAAAACAAATAACAACAAAGATATAACAACGGAGGAATAAAATTATGAAAAAATCAAAAATATTAACTATACTTATGGCTTTAGTGCTTATGTTTAGCCTTGTTGCTTGTTCAACAACTAAAAATAACGACAAATCTCAGTCAAATAATACTGCTGATATTTCAAATTTAATGGAAAGTGAACCAAGCAATTTAGATGACGCAACTGCACTTTATCAAAAGCTTATGCAAAAAGAAAATGAAATTTTTACAAGTAATTCACAGCTTTGGGAAAAAGTGTTTATGTCAGCAAATAAGGACACTCCTATGATTGAAGACGGAACAAATTATGGCGACTTTTTGCTCAATACTATTGAAAACGGTAAAGATAAGTTTACTGCAGATGAGTTGAAAATTCTTAAAGACGGTGCAAATCAAATTAAAGAAATTGAGGGTAAACTCACAATTTTAGAACAAAAATATCCGGGCTGTGGCAGTAAGCCGAGCGAGGGTGACAGTATTGACGCTGAAAGTGCAGGTATGGTAAGTGACAATAGCGAACTTACTAAGTTTCCAAGCTTTAAGGGTAAGGACCTTGACGGAAATGATGTTAACAGTGATGACATCTTCTCATCTAACAATGTAACTGTTATTAACTTTTGGTTTACTACTTGTAATCCTTGTGTAGGTGAACTTGGCGATTTGGAAAAGCTTAATAAAGAACTTGCAGAAAAAGGTGGTACCGTTATAGGTATTAACTCATTTACTCTTGACGGTGACAAGACTGCTATATCTGAGGCTAAGGATGTTTTGACTAAAAAGGGTATTACCTACAAAAATATTTGGTTTGATTCAAACAGTGAGGCCGGTAAATTTGCTTCAGGTCTTTATTCATATCCAACAACATATGTAGTTGATAAAAACGGAAATATTGTAGGTCAACCAATTGTTGGTGCAATAACTTCATCATCACAAGCACAGCAACTTAATAAACTTATTGATGAAGCAATTGAAAACAGTAAAAAATAAAGATTTTAAATATCTCTCTAAATCTTATTAAAACCATATAAAGAAATAAATCCCAAGGCACATTTAATCGTGTGTTTTGGGGTTTATTCGTTTATATTGGTTCATCACGATTTTTTGCTGCAAAAAGCCCTTGATCCAGTTTGCTGCTCGGTATGTTATCCGTGTTCCGGGATTTTTGAAAGGTATTTCTTCTGTAAATGTTTCGGGCAACAGTTGCATTGATATCTATGGATAAAGAAGTTCCATATGTGTGTGGTACCTCTCTGTATTGGAATATCTTTGAGTTTGACTTGTCCGTTTTCATAAATATATACACTGCCTCCGCAATAAGGACACCGAACTGTCTGCGTTGATTTTACGCTTTCCAGAAACAGTACGCTTAGGGCTGATTCCTATATGTGTTCCTTGAAATCCTTTACTTTAAAATTCGACTTTGATATTATCTAAATAGAGCATAGGTTTCTCTCCTCCATTGTTTGTCTCTTCAACTACAATTCTGGAACTTCCTATGCTCTTTTTCAATATTTATTTTTGATTATCCCACATTTTTTCCGTGATGAGGGAAAATATTAAACTTTTTTGTTTTATGTTGCTTGACATATACTAAACATATATGATATACTGATTGCACATTACATAAGTAAGGAGTGCAATTTTATGGCAATCGGAGAGAGAATAAGATTCTTTCGTAATCTTTGCGGAATGACACAGAAATATTTAGGACAGGTGGTCGGATTTCCTGAAAAGACCGCTGACATTCGTATGGCACAATATGAATCCGGCTCAAGAACTCCAAAAACAGATTTAACGAATAAACTTGCAGAGGTTTTCGATATATCTCCGCAGGCTCTTTCTGTTCCCGACATTGAAAGCTATATAGGGTTAATGCACACCTTGTTTACATTAGAGGACAGATACGGATTGACAATATTAAAGACTGAAAACGGTGTTTCAATGTATGCAGACCCTCGCAAGGGGACGGACGCTGCCGAGCTTTCGGAAATGCTTAATGCGTGGGCTGAACAATCGGAGAAATATCATAATGGCGACATTAACCGTGACGAATATGACAAGTGGCGCTACAATTATCCGAAGTATGATGAAACTTCCGGTTTTGTAAAAGTACCGTCACAGAATTTCAGCGATGCTATGGTTGAGTCTTTCAAAGACAGACTGAAAGATATGTGAGGTAAGATAATGGATTGGAAAAGAAACTTTTTAGAATCTTCTTTATTGCGCCGGTCAACAAATAAGAACAACCCAAATGAGGTGCAAGCAAAATGCGTTGATTTGGCATATAAGGACATGATGACAGCTGGACGCTACTATAGTGCCTTATTTTTGCATACGCGAGAGAAAATATGTCGTGATACAAATGAAGCAATAAAACAATGTGATTATGTCTTTTCAAGAGACTTGATACAAAAGACCTCATTACTATTTTGCAAAGATATAAAAGATATAATTGGAAGCGGAAACAAATATGTAACAGGGTATGGTCTTGCCCAGAAGTTAATAAATATGACATTCAAATATCTATATGTTTTTAGTGATTTGATATTTGTAGACAAAGCTATTCCTGATTTTTCATCGTGTGATTGCCCTCTTGACAGTATTATTATTAAAAAAGCGCATATTAAGGATTGCGTTTGGAGCAAGCTTACTGAGCAACAATATCTGGAATGTCAAGCAAAAATAACAGAACTACTAAATGCAAATTCTTTAGATTTAGAGTTATCAAAGCTTGGCAATCTAGCTTATGACTTTATTAATTGGTAATCGGCAATAATACACGATAAAACAAAAAGAGCTAACTGACTTCTCAAAAAGTCAGTTAGCTCTTTACTTTTACAATAATTCAAATTATGTTGCCATTTTGTTTCCACAGAGGGCTTTCAAACGGCGAAAAGCCTTTATTTACGGGCTTTTTCACGGGTGCGAAATTACTCCCACTCGCTCCCTGTAAATCAATCTTAAACGCATTTGTTTATGAAATTTATCAGAGAGTATTTATATTACTTGAATTATCGGTAAAGCATACGCTATCCGATTTTTTGTTGCCATTTCGTTGCCAAAGTACATATCATTAAAGTACAACTGTGAACAAGACCAAATTATGTTTCGTATCTTTGCTTGATTTCATCAATAATGCTTGCTGCGTAAAGAGTTGTTTTTGTTGTTTTGGCTTTTTTAGGATTAAGCCTTCTTGTATATGCATAAGTATTGTTCTCTTTTAAAGAAGACATTATTTCATTGAACTTTTTACCCTGCTTGAAGTTCGGGATATCAGCTCTGCATTTTTTGCATATATCACTGTATGTAAATGGATAGAGTTTAACTATTTCATCATCTGAAAGTTTTATTTTTTGTGCATTAGGATCATCTGATAATTGAACTTTATTAATTTTTGCAAAATTTGCATCTGCTGCATCTTGTGAAGTAATCGCAATAAGTAAATCGCTATTTTTCATTCGTTTAACATTTTCTAAATATATATCAAATCCAACAACAATGGTATCCTCAATGCCTTCATCATTCAAATCGGTAATAACTTTAACCATTGAGGATATAAACTCTTTTGATTCTTTAGAAGAAATGTAATTAGCTGCCCTTTTGGTCAGAAAATCTTCTGGCTTGAACGGTAATTTGAACCCTAATGGTAAAATAAACAAACCTTCATTTGCCATTATATCCTTTGAAAAGTACTTTTTAAGAAAATCCACATAGTTTAGTGCCGCCTTAGCTGTCAGCATAAAAATATATGGTTCTAATTGTTCATTGTAATAATGCACAATATTATTCCTGTACTCTTCAATAAGACATAAATTTTCTTTTATTGCTATAAACGCTTTTGGCTCCTGCTTGTTAATATACTCGTCTGTATAATCAATTGCTTTATCAATGGAAATTGTATGCCCGTCTTTTTTGTATATAGACTTGCTCTTAATGTACTTTTTCACAAAGCATTTTAAAATCAATTCCCAAGCATTCATAATCAATAATGTTACTGTTTCGTAACGATACGAAAAATTGGGCTTATTATGTATTTCAATTGCTGCAAAATATGCTGAAATTGAATTTTTAAGTAAATTATTTTGAACCATTTTTCTTTTGGGCATATCTATCACCTGCCATATACTTATTGTATGTAGACTTTTTGTGTTCATTTTTATTATACTATAAATTTAGGAGGATTGCAACTATGGATATTATAAAAGTATTTGGTGACAACCTAAAAAAATATCGTACAGCTATGGGAATATCTCAAGAAGCATTCGCCGAAAAGTGCGGTATGCACCGTACCTACATAAGTGCTATCGAGTGTTACCGCCGCAGCATTTCGCTTGAAAATATACAGCGTATAGCTGATGCGCTCGGAATTGAAACCTATAAATTGTTTTTGGAGGAAGACAAAAATGCCAAAAAAGAAAACAAAAATCGAATTATTTGAGGAATTGGCCGGAATAGATGAGAACGGTTTCAGCAGATGGGTATCTGTTGATGAATTTGTGGGAGAATACCAAGGTCTCCAACTCTTAAATGGTGCTGGATGGTCAAGAGATGACGGACCATTTGGAAGAAAATACATTGTTGAAAGAGATAAAACTCGTACTCCGGGAAACAGAACCGATGCAATAAGAACTGTAGGGTTCAATAATGGTGATTATTCACAACATATTAGAGCAGATATAAAAAGGCAAATCCAAAGTCAGCGTTGTGTAATATTAGGGACGTCAAATCCAGAGGTAGACCATAAAAATGGCATGAAAAATGAAGATCGTGTTATGCGAAATGAAGATCAAAAATTATCTGATTTTCAGCCATTAAGCAAAGCCGCAAATGATGCAAAACGCCAATTTTGTAAAGAATGCATTAGAACAGGCATAAGATATGACGCTAAGAAATTAGGTTATCCCATGTCATATTACAAAGGTGACGCTCGTCACAATGGCGAAGAAAATGCCTGCGAGGGCTGTTTTTGGTATGACCCATTAGAATTTAGAAAACATTTGAAGGAAAAATAATATGAATACACACGTTTTTATTGTAAATGGACAAACATTTAAATACCACTTAGAATATATGTTCGCAGGTACTGGTGCAAGCGAAAAAAAATCACCTTTTTTGAATAATCCTACTATTCAATATAACGCAACTGCAGAGCGCAACTTAATGGGAATGATAGCCGACATTTCTCGCATTCAGATTGGCGACAATATTATTTTTTACTTACAAGCAACCAATGGTAATCAAGGACAGTTCTTTGGAATATTCAGAGCAAAATCTAGAGCATTTTTCGATGAAAATGATACTGATAATTACTTAAAAATTAAACTTGGGAAAGGATTGTCATACCGCATACTCATTGAGGCATCTGATTATGGCGTATACCCAATAGGCATAACAGAACACGAATATTTAGATTCCTTAGAAGGTAAAAATTATCCTTATGAATTATGTTGGAGTTTAATATATAGAAAATTAAAAGGTAATCGCGGATGCACTATGATTACTGATTTTGAATTCAACGACTTATTATCAAAATTACAAAATAAAAGCAAATGCCTAACAGTATCTGATAACTATACATATGATTTTTCATCAAACAAAATATCAGAATATAATAATGTCGCAATTTATGGCGGTAGACAAAATTCGCTATCTATAAAAGAAAGATTGCTATATAAAGCAAACAGACAAAATGCGTTTGAAACACATTTACAAGCTTTTATTTTACAAAATTTAAGCTCGCTAAATTTACTTGAATTTCCAGAAAAGGATTTTTGGGTAGGCAATGAGGTTTCTTGCGGAGTAGGTATGCAGCGAATAGATATATTGACAATGCAAGAAAGCAACAATAATATTCACTTTAAAATAATTGAATTAAAAGACGAACAGCCTACAGCGAATATTGTGGATTATCAACTTAACTGGTATATAAAATGGCTATTTGATTATATTATTCCGAACTATGATAGAAAAGCAGTAGAAATAACCCCTTGCATTGTTGCTGCTAAAACAAATGATATGGGATTGATAAAATATATTGCTGAAAAAAAGTTTAACAATCCGTATTCATATGCATCTATTCATAAGACCGAGTATTATGCTTTTAATATAAGCAAAGATGATATTGACTTTGAGAAAATTGTATAATCGATTCGTTATAGGTAAAGTGATTTTAATCACTTTACCTTTTTAAATACAAAAATATATTCGTGTTTGAATATGTAGAAATCGCTGGCTAAGGCACGATATCGCCATATGCCTTGTTTATTTGATTTACCTTTTGTTTCACCAAAGTTTTTAACTAAAATGGCTTTTAAAAGCAAACCTTTTTCCATTATCAAATTCATGCAGTAGAACCCAAGGGGAATTACCTGACTGTTGGCATATTTATCGCCAATAACAACTGCACAATATCTATTTTTCTCCAAAACACTTAACGAGTTATCGATTACTTTGCTAAAAGAATCCAAAAACTCATTAATGCTGTCGCAATTTGACAAATCATTGGGATTTTCAGAAAACTTCACAATATCCCAATATGGAGGATGCATTATTACAAACTGTACTTTATTTATGCCTTCTGATAGTAATATCTTATTCATATCACATGTTTGACTATCAGCAACCACAACCTTTGTTCTTACAACATCATTTTTTTCAGTGTATATTCTGTCATAAGCTTCTTTCGCAACATCATGTTGAATTTCTATTCCAATTGAATTTCTACCCATGCGTTGTGCTTCTATTAATGATGTTCCGCTTCCCATAAATGGGTCTAAAATCCAATTTCCTTTTTTGGTATACCTAGAAAATAACTGGTGCGGAATTTGTGGAACAAAATTTCCATGATAATGTCCACTATGCGCACCGCTATTATCTCTTTTGTCGATTATCCATAAAGAATCCGTTTCGATGTCCGTGTATTCTCTCCATTGAGATAAGTCTAAATCATTATATTTTCCCATTTCATTCCTCTTTTATTAAACAATGCAAATACTCAGTCGTTTCTTTTCCTGAAATATTTCTGTTTTTGTCTTTATCTGCCTTAAATCGCCTATAAGATTGAGTGAAACATCTATATGTTCCGTATCTCGACATTATATTTTTTATTGCATCTACATTCATTAAACCTTCATTATTATAGCTTAAAAAGATGTATCTAAAATTCGCATTAGCAATCAAATTTTCAAATTCACTTTCCAATGTTCTCTTAGAACAATACTTGCTTTTCTGTCCATTGGGCTCTCTCAAACCAGTTTTGCCTTTCAACTCAGGATAATCATATCGTGCAATAGTTTCAAGGACGTGATAATTTGAGCAATATTGTCTAGCATTATATGGCGGATCAAGATATAAAACATCCCCGTGAATTCTCGTTATCAGTTTATTAACATCCTCATTATAAGCTTCTCCTTTTGGTCCCTGAATTCTTGGCAGTAACTCTAACTTAAATTGTTTTTGAGCCGATTTTTTTATGTGCTTAAGAAAGGCTCCGTATACCGATGCCGTATTTGCGTACTTATCTATCGAATTCACAAGACCTGCCAAAAGCCCGAAATATGTTTCTTCAGATATCAAATTTTGACTAAAAAGTCTTTCGATCTCTATCCTTATAGCATCACATTTTTTACCATTGCTATCTGTAAAATAGTTTCTACCACTACCTGAACCTGCACAATAGTTTTCAAATATGAAGCCATCAACATCATCCAATAAATCTAAACTGCTTATCAATGATTCGTCTATATTTTCTGATCCCTCAATTAAATATTTATTAATTACATAGCTATAGTATTGAATGTCGTTTGAAATGACCTTACAGCCTTCTTTTCTATAACTCGCTCCTACAACCCCGGTTCCCGCAAACAAATCTGCAAAAATATAATCATCACCTGACTTGTAACCGGTAACATCCGATATTGTTCTATGAATAAAATCAAGAAGCGAATATTTGGATCCTATATAATTCATTGCTTTTCAACCTCGTCAATATGTTCAATAATATCGGAAACATCGCATGAAAAATGAGAACACAATCTATCTAATATTTCCATTGACACTTTCTCGTTTCTTCCCATTTTATCCATTGTGGATTTTGATATGTTGGTTTCTTCCATCAGTTGTTTTTTGGTCATTTCCTTATCAATTAACAACTTCCATAATGGCTTATATGTAAAAGACAAATCCATCACTCCTTTATATGTTGTGATTATATCATAAAAGTACTGCAAACGCAATACTTTTATATTTATAACTAAACAAATCAGAAATAGCATCAAAAAATCGGCAGGGATTACTCCCTGCCGTCGTTATGTTTATACCGTGTAAATTATATCAGCATTTACAATTTCCGTTGCACGGTTACGGATATTGTTCATTTTTCGAACCCATAGCATTTGGTCGGTTGCTTTTAAGTTTTCAGTTACATTTTCTTTTTCGGCTAAGTCTTTTACAAGCCGAGAAAAAAGGTCTTGAGCCTGCTGTTCAATATCTACAAGATATGAATTGAGCTTACCGCTTGTCAGCAAATTATAATATAACACTTTATGGTGTTGCTTCAAATATCTTTTGTGCCGCATTGCCCAAATACTGATATTCGCTTCCTTTTCTTCTTCCGCCGGTAATAAATCGGGTAACATATAGTCGCCCACCTGCGTATAAGTACCGCCCGTTTGTTCAAAAATTGTGTTTGCCATTTTGTTTTACCTCCAAAAATTTATTTATCTTGAGCGTGGGTTTTCACGCTTGCGACCTTTGATATTTCTTGCCTGTTCAAGCAACTCGTCAATCTGTTTATGCCCGAAAACTTTGCGCAAAAGTTTGTAATCTTTGACCTCTGAACGCAAATTTTCGTTTTCGTTTTTCAGCTTACTGTTGATTTTCGATAACATTTCGTTCTCACGATAGAGATTGCCGTTCGTGATATTTAATCTATGGTAATTGTCCCAACCTTCAAAGCAACGAGCCAATGCCGTCTTGATTAACGCTTTTAATTTTTGAATAAGCGGCTCTGCAATTTTGGTTTTATATGCTTTTGCAGACATAAAACTTTGCGGTTCGGAGAGCTGATATTCGGGGGCATTATCGAGCATTTCTTCCACATTCCTTAATTTTTCCAAACCATCATCATAGTTTAACACTCGCTCGGATAACACATTAAATTCGGCTTGCTTTTCTTCGATTTTAGCACCCAATTGTTCAAGTTCTGCTGTTCTTTCTTGCTTTTTATAATCAAGAACAGACAAATGTTTTTCGTGCGTTCCTTTGTGTTCCCACTCAATTCCGTGTCGTTCCATAACGAATGCGAGTGCAGATTTTTCTGCGCTTACCCATTGATTCCACTCGGTATCTCCACGGGTTCCGCCCTTAAATCCTTGTGCGGCAAGCGCCTGCTTTAGTGATACTCTCGTGTCAAGTCCACGGTTGCTGCCGGTTGTGAACGGAACAAAATCAATATGCAAATGGGGCGTTGCCTCGTCCATATGCAGATGAGCAGAGAACACTTTTAGGTTGGGATTTCGCTCTTGAAATCCCCGATAATACTCATCTAAAACCTGCCGTGCAAGCTGTCCGTTTTCGCTTTCGACGCTCATATTTTCCTTATCGCCAATCTGTAAAATCAGTTCGTGAAACGGCTTTTCTTGCTTTGAGTTTCTGATTTTCTCATAGTAGTTTTCTATTCTGCGGTCGGCTCTTGTCTGCTTTTCGTTGTATCTTTTTAGTGCTTCGTCAAACAATTCGTGATAGATTTTCTTTATCGGCTCGTTACAGTAATCAATGTTCAAATGCGTTCTGCTACCGTCAACATTTTCAGCCTTAAACTTGCGGCTGTTGTGATTTACCGAACCTTTACCCACCATTGCGCTTATCGTTCTTTGCATTATATACACCTCCAATCTCATAAACTTGCTCGTCCTCGGTTCTGTTACTCTTGTCAAGAGTAACGCAAAAGCACTTTTGACAGGCGAGCCCATCAAAAATGCAACCTGCGAGCAGGTTTTGCGCTCTCCGAGGGGCAAAGAGCCGCCTTTGAAAAGGCACTCTCTGCACACTCTGCTAAACTTTTGCTGTGACAAACCGTGACGATGGTGACAATGTTTTAGACCACATCACCGTTCTCGGAGAGTTTGTCACGGTCGTCACACATTGACACGCTTTCTTTCCAAAGGGATATTTTTCGTCCGCTGTGCGTGCGACTCGCTTTGTAATGAATGTCGTAATCTTTAAGCAACCGCCCGGCGTTGATACTAAGTCTTAGCGACAGAACATTAGGCTTAATATCCAATCCAATAAGTTTGCTCAATTCAGAAGCCGTCCCGTCCCATCGGCTACTGTCCGAAGAAAGAACAGTCGATACCTTTTCAAGCAGCGGGTCAGGCGGCTCTGTCCAAACTTCTGTTTCGCTTTTTTCAAATTCCCATATAAGTTTTTGCGGATTGCGAACAAGGTGTATTCGCTGATCCTGCTGATCTCTGCCGGTGACATCAAGCGTTGCGGCATTGGTTGTTCGTTTCTCTTTGCTGAGAACAAAGGCGCCGTCTGCCGCACCGAGCAATCCGTTTGTGCCGGAGATTGTATCAAATTTATCGTCTGCCTGCTGTTTGCGTGTGTGATGGACGATAAGCATTGTTACCTTGTAGCTGTCGGCAAGCGCTTTCAGCTTTGCGACTACATCGTAATCACTGCCGTAGCTGTAATCCGCACCACCTGTCTCTCGAACACGCTTTAGCGTATCTATGATAATCAGTCCGGTGTCAGGGTGTTCCTGAATAAAACCTCTTATTTGGTCTTCCAAACCGCCGTTTACGGTTTTGCTTTCTGTTGCAAAATACAAGTTGTCCGTTCCGTCAGCGCCGAACATATGATAGAGCCTGCGCTGTAAGCGAGGGTAATCATCTTCAAGGGCAAAATAAAGAACGGTTGCATTGCGGACTCTGTAATTCCAAAGCGGAGTTCCAGTGCTGATATGGTAAGCGAGCTGTGCCATCATAAAACTCTTTCCTACTTTCGGAGAACCCACGAACAAGTAAGTTCCCTGATAAAGCAGACCGTCTATAAGTGCGGTTTGTGTTTCGAAATCGGTATCATACAGAGCCGACATTGAAACGGTTTTCAAATATGACGGATCCATTTGTCTCAGCATTTCTCTTTGCATTTCACGAAAACTTTCGTCCAAATCCTTGATATTTTCATCGTTATCGTTTATACTAATGTCAGTACATTTTTGGATTGACTGCTCCGTATCTGCGCCAACAGATACATTCGGGGCGGTCATTTCTTTTTTATCTATCATTCTGATTCCTCCTTTAACCCGCCGAAAATATCGGCTATCATTTCAATTAAGTCAAGTAGTTCGTCATTTACTTCGCCGCCGGCTTCTATTCGCTGTAATTCTGTAAGCACATCGGCAAGCTGATTTCGCAAGGCCTTGAACACTCTCGGATTGCCCTGAACAACAATATCTTTGTGGGTAAGTCGCCTTGTTATATAATCCTGCTTAGTAAGCCCTGATAGTTGTACATAAGTTTCAATTTGCTTATCTTCCTCAGGCGATACACGAAACGCTACGGTTTTGTTTCTCCAGCGGTTGTGATCATCTCTGTTTTTAAGTGACATTTTACTCGCCCCTTTCCATATCTAACTTATCCGCCATTTCAGCCTGCTTTGACGGGAACAAGTGCGCATAGTTGTAAGTTATATCAATGCTTTCATGTCCCACACGGTCTGCAATAGCCGTTGCAGAGAATCCCATATCAATCAGCAAACTAACGTGGCTGTGGCGGATATCGTGAATACGGATTCTTTTTACGCCTGCTTCTTTTGCGCCTCTGTCCATTTCTCTGTGCAGATAGCTTTTTGTAATTGGAAACACTCTGTCCTCCAACCCCACATCGTAAAGCATTTTCAGATAATCCTGCATTTCATCACAAAGGAATTTCGGCAACTGAATTGTGCGGTTACTTTTCTCTGTTTTCGGCGAAGTTATAATATCTCTGCCATTCAAGTGCTGAAATGACTTGTTTATTGTGACAGTCTGCTTTTCAAAATCGAAATCCGCAGGCGTTAATGCCAACAACTCGCCCTCACGAATACCCGTCCAATAGAGCATTTCAAAAGCGTAATAGGATAAAGGCTTATACATCATCACATCGGCGAATTTAAGATATTCGTCTTTTGTCCAAAAGAGCATTTCACGATTTTTCTTTTTGCCCATACTTCCTGCTTTCTGGCAAGGATTTTCTTTCAAATTATAGTACCTGACTGCGTGATTAAAGATTGCAGACAACTGATTGTGAATTGTTTTCAAATACACCGGCGAATAAGGCTTGCCTTTATCATTCTTGTAATTGATAAGTTCATTTTGCCAAGTGATAATTTGCTGTGCCGTTATGTTGCACATTTTCAACTTACCGAAATATGGAATAAGCTTTTTATCAATAATATGTTTCTTGGTTTCCCAAGTGTTTTCTTTAAGTCGAGTCTGCATATCTTCGGAGTAATGTTCAACAAAACTCTTGAAATTCATATCCAAATCTCCGCCAAGCTTATTTAGTTGTTCTCTTTCCCACGCCTGAGCCTCACGTTTTGTTTTGAATCCTCGTTTTTGTGATTGCTTTCGTTCGCCATTCCAATCGGTATAGCGATAGATAACACGCCAAGTATTTGTTTTTTCTTCCTTATAAACAGCCATTGATATCACATCCTTTCTTTTTCGGCTGTACCATAACAAACTCTTTCTAAAAAATACTGTTTGTTTACTCGTCCTGAAATTGTTATAAAGCCTTGTGCTTTTAACTCTTCGTTAAGCTGCTGCACGATTTTATAGGCATAAGATTTTGAAATACCTAATTCGTCGGCAACATCTTGTACTTTCATAAATGTTGTACTCATACTGAAACCTCCTTTCAATTCTTGTTAGTTTGTTTATTTAGTGTCGGAGAACTTTCTGACCGCATTCCGATTTGCCCGAGCGGATACACCATTACCGTGATGTATGACGGATATTCAGTTTTCGCAAACAACTTAACGCTATTTGCTTAATGATTATACTAAACATATTCCGTTATGTCAAGTGGTTTTCGTAAAAATATTAAACTTTTTTGTTTTATGTTACTTGACATATACTAAACATATATGATATACTGTTTGCACATTATATGAATAAGGGAGCGTAAATTTTATGGCAATCGGAGAGAGAATAAGGTTCTTTCGTAATCTTTGCGGAATGACACAGAAATATTTAGGACAGGTGGTCGGATTTCCCGAAAAAACCGCTGACATTCGTATGGCACAGTATGAATCCGGAAGTAGAACGCCTAAGGCTGATTTAACAAATAAACTTGCAGAGGTTTTCGATATATCGCCACAGGCTCTTTCTGTTCCTGACATTGACAGTTACAACGGCTTAATGCACACACTGTTTACTCTTGAGGATTTATATGGTTTCCGTATTGATAAACTTGATGACGAGCTTTGCATACGCCTTGATAAAGGTATGGGAACAAACTATCTTAAAATGTTCGATATGTTTTCCGCTTGGCAGGAACAAGCCAAAAAGTTCAAAAACGGAGAAATCACAAAAGAAGAATACGATAACTGGAGATATAACTATCCAAAGTTTAACGCTTTTAATTCCAAAAAATAAGGAGCTACTATAATGACAATTAAGGAGTTTATGAATTTATTTGATTTAAAAAACGAAAGTACTGTGATTAAATGGATAAAAGATGGATATATCCCAGGAGCTTATATAAATGAAGAATCAAATGAATATTTTATTCCAGATCTTGCACGTCCACCATATACAAAAGCAAGAGCCAAGACCACAAATGCAATCTATAAAAGTATAGTTAAAGCTTGTATTAACAGAGAAGGCGTTTGTGCAAAGCTTTATAAATTAAATGAAGTCGAATTTCAGGTTTATATTAAAGATTTAGCCGATGCCGGATACATACGTATTGAATTACATAATAATATTGAATATTATTTTGCAACAAACAAAAGTAACGAGTTCCTAAAAAGTAAAAAGCCTCAAGAATTAATTAAAAGTTGTATTGGTCTTATTACTGAAAGTGCAGTAAAAGGTATTACAAGTGCTTGCCTCGAAAAAGTAATTGCTTAATAAAAAGCAAAAAAAGAGCTAACTGACTATAAAAATCAGTTAGCTCTTTACTTTTACAATAATTCAAATAATGTTGCCATTTTGTTGCCACAAGGGACACTCAAATGGCTAAATCCGCATAACTACGGGCTTTTTAAACGGTAAGAAATTATTCCCACTCCACGGTTCCGGGGGGTTTGGAGGTTATATCGTAAACAACTCTGTTTACATGTTCTACTTCATTTATGATACGGCTTGAAACTCTGCCGAGGATATCATATGGGATTTTTGCCCAATCGGCTGTCATAAAGTCGTCGGTTGTTACGGCTCTGATTGCCACAAGTTCATCATAGGTACGTGAATCGCCCATTACACCTACTGTCTTTACACCCGGAAGGACTGCAAAGAACTGGCTCATCTGTGAGGCATATCCGCACTTATCCATTTCTTCTCTTAGGATTGCATCTGCCTCCTGCAAAATTTTTACCTTATCAGCTGTAACTTCGCCGATTACTCGAACACCAAGTCCGGGACCCGGGAATGGCTGACGCCATACAAGTTCATGAGGAAGTCCGAGCTTTTCGCCAACTACTCGTACTTCATCTTTAAAAAGATCCTGCAAAGGTTCAATAATTCCCTCAAAAGTAATATCCTGCGGTACTTCTACCTGATTGTGGTGAGTTTTAATCTTTGCTGCATCACCTTTACCGCTTTCAATTCTGTCAGGATAAATAGTGCCTTGAGCAAAGTAACCACTGCCGTAGTTCTCACGAATTTTATTCCAAAACACATTATAAAACTCTGTGCCAATTATCTTTCTCTTTGCTTCCGGCTCTGATACGCCCTTAAGTTTTGAGAGAAATTCCTCTTGGCAATTAATACGAACAAAATTCATATCAAAAAGTTTTGTAAATGTCTGCTCAACAAAGTCGCCTTCGTCTTTACGCATAAGTCCCTGGTCAACAAAAACACAGGTCAGCTGCTTACCGACTGCTTTACTTAAAAGAGCGGCAGCAACAGAAGAATCAACACCGCCGGAAAGTCCGAGGACTACTCCCTTGTCGCCGATTTGCTCTTTAAGTTTTGCAACTGTTGAATCGATAAAACTATCCATCTGCCATTCACCTTTACAACCGCAAACATCATAAAGGAATGAACGGAGCATATCTTTACCGTTTTCTGTGTGATTAACTTCCGGATGGAACTGTACACCGTAAAGTTTTCTTTCAGGGCAACTCATAGCAGCAACAGGACAAACCGCTGTCGTGGCAGTTACGGTAAATCCGTCCGGTACTGTGCTTATATAGTCACGGTGACTCATCCAAGAAACGCCGTGTTCACAAGCATTTGTAAAGATAACATCGTCTTTATTATAGTTTGTCATCGTCTTGCCGTACTCACAAGATGAATTATCTGTAGCAGGAGTTACTACACCGCCAAGGGTATATGCCATAAGCTGACAACCATAGCAAATACCGAGAATAGGAATATTAAGCTCGAAAATTTCTTTTGAAATATGCGGTGAGCTTTCATCGTACACGCTATTCGGACCACCTGTAAAAATAATACCGGTGGGATTTAATTCTTTAATTTTATCAAGACTGACTGTGTACGGCAGTATTTCGCAATATACATTACACTCACGAACACGCCTTGCAATAAGCTGATTATACTGTCCGCCAAAGTCGAGGACAATTACTCTTTCTTTGTTTTCCATTACATTACCGGCCTTTGTTTATCTGTAAATAATATCATCTCTTGATGGACCGTTAGATACAATCTTAATCGGCACACCAATCTGCTCTTCTGCAAATTCAATGTAGTCACGACATTCCTTAGGAAGTTTGTCATACTCTTTAATGCCGGAAATTGAACATTTCCAACCCTTTAATTTCTTAAGAATAGGCTTACATCTCTTAAGTTTTGTTGTTGATGGGAAATAATCGATAACTTCGCCGTCAAGCTCATAACCAACACATACAGGAATCTCATCAAGATAGCCGAGAACATCAAGAACGGTGAATGCAACCTGTGTTGCGCCCTGTACTTTACAGCCGTAACGGGTAGCAACAAGGTCAAGCCAACCCATTCTGCGAGGTCTGCCTGTTGTAGCACCGAATTCGCCGCCGTCGCCGCCTCTTCTTCTAAGCTCGTCTGCCTCTTCACCAAAGATTTCAGAAACAAATTCACCTGCACCTACTGCGCTTGAATAAGCCTTAACAACAGTGATAACTTCTTTAATTTCATAAGGCGGAATACCCGCACCTACTGCGCCGTAACCTGCAATTGTGTTTGAAGATGTAACCATAGGATAAATACCGAAGTCGGTATCCTTAAGTGAGCCAAGCTGACCCTCTAAAAGAATATTCTTACCATCTTTAAGTGCATTATGAATAAACTCAAAAGTATCTCCTACATAAGGAGCAAGAGCCTCTTTGTACTCCATAAGTTTATCAAATACTTCTTCCTCTGTAATCTCAGGCTTATTGTAGAGATTCTTAAGAATAGCATTTTTAATGCCAAGTGCGTGTTTGATTTTTTCTCTTAATGAATCAGGGTCATCGTAAAGCTCGTTAATCTGGAAACCGATTTTTGAGTATTTATCTGAATAGAATGGAGCAATACCGCTCTTTGTTGAGCCAAAGGAATTTTTGCCGAGGCGCTCCTCCTCGTAACAGTCAAAAGCAACATGATAAGGCATAACTATCTGCGCTCTGTCTGAAATAATAATCTTTGGCTTCGGCACGCCTCTGCTCTCAAGTTCTGCGATTTCTTTTACGAAATTTTCAACGCTGAAAGCTACACCGTTGCCAATAATATTAGTAATATTCTGATGAAATACACCGGATGGAAGCTGATGCAAAGCAAATTTGCCATATTCGTTTACGATAGTATGACCTGCATTTGCACCGCCCTGAAAGCGAATTACAATGTCACTGTCATTTGCGAGAACATCGGTAATTTTGCCCTTACCTTCATCTCCCCAGTTTGCACCTACTATTGCTTTAACCATAATTTGTAAAACTCCTTAAATATATAAATACAAGTGTATATAAATTTTATACATTGATTTCAGGCTTATCTGATTCAATGTCAGCATACTTGTCAAGAACAGGCTGAACCAACTCTGCGAGGAAGTCCTCTGTCTGCTCTTTTGCTCTGCCTGTATATTTCTCCGGCTGTAAAATCTTTTCGAGATCCTCTAAAGTTACGCCGAAAGCCTCATCGTTAGCAATTCTTTCGAGAAGGTCGTTTTCGCCGCCCTCTTCTTTAATAACCTTAGATGCAGCCATTGAATGAACACGAATTCTCTCATGGAGCTGCTGTCTGTCAGCACCTCTGTACTTAACTGCGTCCATCATAATATTCTCTGTAGCCATAAACGGAAGTTCTTTTCTTAAACGCTGCTCAATAACCTTTGGATATACTACAAGACCGTCTGCAACATTTGCATAAAGTGAAAGAATACCGTCAACGGCAAGGAATGCCTCCGGAATACTCAAACGCTTGTTAGCAGAGTCATCGAGAGTTCTTTCAAACCACTGTGTCGCAGTTGTGAAATAACCGTTTAATACATCACACATTACATAACGGGAAAGTGAACCTATACGCTCCGAACGCATTGGGTTGCGCTTATAGGCCATTGCAGATGAACCGATCTGATTCTTTTCAAACGGTTCTTCAACCTCTTTAAGATGCTGTAAAAGGCGAATATCATTTGAGAACTTAGACGCACTCTGAGCAATGCCTGCGAGTACATTTAAAAACTGAGAATCGAGCTTTCTTGAGTAGGTCTGACCTGAAACGGCAAAGCAAGAATTATAGCCCATTTTCTGAGCAATTTTCTTGTCGAGTGCCTTACATTTTTCGTGGTCGCCCTCGAAAAGCTCCAAAAAGCTTGCCTGAGTACCTGTTGTACCCTTTGAACCGAGCAGCTTAGCCTTTGAAAGCTGATACTCTACATCTTCAAGATCCATAAGCAATTCCTGTAACCAAAGAGTTGCTCTCTTGCCTACTGTTGTTGGCTGTGCAGGCTGAAAATGTGTGAATGCAAGTGTAGGAAGAGCTTTGTACTCATCTGCAAACTTTGAAAGATTGCGGATTACGGTAATAAGCTTATTTCTGATAAGCTTTAAGCCCTCTGTCATAATGATAATATCTGTATTGTCACCGACATAACATGATGTTGCTCCAAGGTGAATAATGCCTTTTGCATTAGGGCACTGTACACCGTAAGCATAAACATGTGACATTACATCATGACGAACAAGCTTTTCTCTCTCCTGAGCAACCTCATAGTTAATATCGTCAGCGTGAGCCTTAAGCTCGTCAATCTGCTCCTGAGTGATAGGAAGTCCAAGTTCCATTTCAGCCTCAGCAAGAGCAATCCAAAGTTTTCTCCAGGTACGGAATTTCATATCGGGAGAAAAAATATATTTCATTTCCTTGCTTGCATATCTTGCAGACAAGGGTGACTCATAGGTATCCTTAATCATATTAGTAAATCCTTTCAGAATGTAGGTTTATCAGCATTTTTTATCAAAATTCATACCGCCACGCTCTTTGCCCTTAAAGGTCTTTTTTGTGGTTTCAGCAGGATAATTACCGCTGAAACAAGCATCACAAAAGCCTATCGGAGCATTGTGCAACATTTCACGCAGGCTGTCTGCGGGAAGATAACCGAGTGAATCCGCACCGCTTAGCTGACGGATTTCTTCAACCGTATGGTTGCAGGCAATAAGCTCTCCCCTTGACGGAATATCCGTACCGTAGTAGCAAGGCCACATAAACGGCGGTGAACTTATACGCATATGAACTTCTTTGGCACCTGCTTCACGGAGCATAGTGACAATTCTGTCAACAGTAGTACCACGCACGATGCTGTCATCAATAATGACCACACGCTTACCCTTTATTTTATCTACAATAGGGTTAAGTTTTATGCGCACACTCTTCATACGCTCTTTCTGACTGGGTTTAATGAAAGTTCTGCCTATATAGCTGTTTTTTACAATAGCTTTTTCATAAGGAATTCCGGATTCTTCGCTGTAGCCTATAGCGGCGTCAATACCAGATTCAGGTACTCCGACTACCATATCCGCCTCTACCGGAAACTCCCTTGCCAAAATTCTGCCTGCCTGTTTTCTCGCCTCATAGACGCTGATACCATCAATAAAGGAGTCCGAGCGGGCAAAATAAATATATTCAAAAACACAAAGTGACTGCTTCTTTTCTTCTCCGAAATCCGGTTTAATACTGCGGATTTCTTTATTGTCAACAACCACAATTTCACCGGGTTCAATATCTCGGATAAATTTTGCTCCGCATGCGTCAAGAGCTGCGCTCTCACTTGCAAATACCACGGAATCATTATACTTACCCATACAAAGCGGACGGAAACCGTGCGGGTCACGGGCGGCAATAAGTTTTCTCGGACTCATAACAAGCAGAGAATATGCACCCTTAATAACCCTCATAGTACGGGCAACCGCCTCTTCAACAGAATGACATTTCAGTCTTTCTCTTGCAATAACATAACAGATAGCCTCAGAGTCAATAGTGGTCTGAAAAATAGCACCTGTCTGTTCAAGCTGACTGCGAATTTCGAGGGCGTTGGTAAGGTTGCCGTTGTGAGCAACGGCAAGCGTACCCTTGACATAACGCATAACGAGAGGTTGTGAATTTTCAAGCACAGAGCCACCGGCAGTCGAATAACGGACATGAGCAATACCCATCTGACCTTGCAAAGAGTCAAGAATACGGTTATTAAAAACCTCGGTAACAAGTCCCATATCCTTATGATAATCTATTACACCGTCATCGGTAACGGCAATACCACAGCTTTCCTGACCACGATGCTGCAAAGCAAGCAAGCCGTTGTAGCAAGCATAGGCAGGGTTAATTGTGCCGTCACTAAATATTCCGAAAACACCGCATTCCTCGTGCAGTCCTTCTTTTGCGTAATTGTCGAAAGAATTTTTCAAAAAGCGCCACCATCCGTAAAAATATCAAACTAATGCCCTAAAGGGGATTTGTAAATGTATATTTAAACAGAATATTAAGCCAAGCCGATACGCTTCATCATCTCGGCATAAGCCTCTTCAACACCGCCCATATCACGACGGAAACGGTCTTTATCAAGTTTTTCCTGAGTATCAATATCCCAGAAACGGCAAGTATCAGGAGAGATTTCGTCAGCAAGGAGAATTTCGCCCTTGTATCTGCCGAACTCAATCTTAAAGTCGATAAGGTCAACCTTGCACTCCTTAAAGAAGTCAATCATAATTTCGTTAATTTTGAGAGCGTACTTTGAAATAGTATCAATCTCTTCCTTAGTAGCAAAGCCTGCTGCAAGAATGTGGTATTCGTTTACCATAGGGTCGCCAAGCTCATCGTTCTTATAGCAGAACTCAAGAACAGGAGTTTTCATTGGTGTGCCCTCAGGAAGACCAAGTCTTTTTGAAAGGCTGCCTGCTGCCTTATTTCTTACAATAACTTCGAGAGGTACAATTTCAACTTTTTTAAGAACAGTATCTCTGTCATTGAGCTCTTCAACGAAATCAGTAGGAATACCCTTTTCCTCAAGAAGCTTAAACATAAAGTTGCTCATACGGTTGTTTACAACGCCCTTACCGATGATTGTGCCCTTTTTCTCACCGTTAAAAGCAGTAGCGTCATCTTTGTAAGAAACTATACAGTAGTCAGGATTCTCTGTAGAAAATACTTTTTTTGCTTTACCTTCATAAAGAAGCTCTTTTTTATCCATTTTGACATTCCTCCATAAATTGCAGCCTTGACTGCTAATAAAAATACAGATATATTATAATATAATTTTTTTAAATAAGCAACTAAAATGATATTAAAAATTAAAAAAATGTAGAATTTCCTGTTTTTATGCTATTTTATATTCGATATTAGAATATTTATTAAATTTTAAAAAGACTTAAAATATATACTTGATTTTTTATAATATATACTGTATAATTAATTTGTATTTGCCGGTGTGATGGAATTGGCAGACGTAGCGGACTCAAAATCCGCCGGTAGCGATACCGTACCGGTTCAAGTCCGGTCACCGGCACCATGAAAAGGTCTATTGTCTTTAGATAATAGACCTTTTTACTAAAGCAAAAATACCAAAAAAATGTTTGACTTACGAATGAAAAATTTAAATGCAAATTCATAAACCCCTTGATTTATCGCAAAATAAATCAAGGGGTGATTTTATGTGTCACAGAACGAACGGCAGCAATAATATAAAGCCTTTGCCCACTGTAAACGGTGAAAATAAAAAGACTGCTACCGATAATCAATGGGTAACTACAGGGCACAAGCCGCTTGATGACAAACGAGAAAGACAAGACGGACCGGGCGGAAATTAAAATTATTTTCTTTTTGTAAAGTCGAAAACCGACATCAGCTTAAGAGCCGATGCCGGTTTTTGTTATAAAGCCTTTGCCCTTGATAGAGCCGGCTGTAGTTACTATAATAAAAGCTCTTTTATCCACACTTTTTACGGTGTTTGTAATTTTATATACCTGATGCGGTCTGACAGCACACATAATAACTCTTTTCGGCTTGCCGCTGTATGCGCCCTCACCGTTAAGCAAGGTTATTCCTCTGTCATTTTCAGTCATAATCATACTGCAAATTTCTGCGTATTTATCCGTAATAATAAACATAAGTTTACCGTTATCTCTCGCAACACCGTATGAAATGGTGTCAATAACTTTAATACTGAAAAATATTGTAACCACAGCATACAAAACACTTTCAATACTGTTATATACAAAGAACACCATAATAAGCACAAGTGCATCAGCTGCAAAAATAAGATTTCCTGTTGAAAAATACGGGAAATGTTTGTGCAAATTCAGAGCAACAATATCCGTGCCGCCTGTCGAACCGCCACGCATAAATATCATTTCAAGTCCGACACCGTTAAGTATTCCGCCAAATATCGCAACCAAAATTCTGTCGCCCGTATAGGCAGTCATAATCGGCGTAAATACATCTATAAGTATTGAAGCGAATACCGTGCCTGCTATTGTTTTTGTAAGAAATGAAATGCCGTTTTCAACAGCGCCCCATATAAACAAAGGAATGTTCATAACTAACACCATAGTACCTATAGGCAAACCGAACATATGATTAAGCATTGTAGCCACACCTGTAAGTCCGCCCGGTGCAATATCGTTAGGAGCCGTAAAAACCACAACAGAAGTTGCATAAACAGCTGCTCCTGCAAGCATTATTGCATAGTCGGCAACCGCAGTCTTAATATCAAGCTTATTTTTCACAATTACCACTTCCATTTAGCGAAATATGTAAAATAATATCAAACAACTCAGAAATTCTTTCTTTTTCATTTTTTAAATATAAGTATCCGAAAAGGCTCTCAAGTCCCGTAGCACTATGGTAATCTGCCACAGTGCCGTTTTTCGGAGTACATTTAGGGGCGGCATTTCTTCCTCTTTTATATACCGATAATTCTTTTTCTGAAAGATGCGGTATTAAAACTTTGGCATACTCTGCCTGACTTTTGCAATTAACAAAGCCAACCTTTATTTTGTTAAGCTCACCTACAGGACGGTTGCTCTGTCGTACAAGATATGCACGAACAAGCAAATCGTACACACCGTCGCCTACAAACGCAAGCGTAAGCGGAGAAACCTCGTCTGCATAGGTATGCTCAATTATATTCTCATTTTCCATACAAACACCCTGTTAGTCAACAAAATCAAATTCAAGCTCATATATTGAAACCGTGTCGCCCTCTCCGCAGCCTTTTGCTCGAAGTGCGTCAATTACACCGTTATCAATAAGAACTTTTTGGAAATAGTTAAGGCTTTCGTAATCATCGAAATTAATGCCTTTCATAACCTGTAACAGCCAGTCCGCCTCTACAGTATAGATACCGTTGACATTTTTTACGGTAACCGAATGATCCTCAAAATCCTCTGCCGTCACAATCGGAGCAGGTTCTGCCTCATAATGAGTAATCGGAGGAAGTTTTGAGAGCATTTCTCTGATTTTATTTAACATAGGATCAACATCATAACGAATTGCCGCCATAATCGGGAAGAAATCATAACCTTGTGCCTCAACATAAGCCTTGAAATCCGCTATCTGTTCATCAGTTGCCATATCGCATTTGTTTCCCGCAACAATCATAGGTCTTTCCGCAAGCTCGGGATTAAACTTTTTAAGCTCATTGTTAATGGTTTCAAAATCTTCTTTCGGATCTCTTCCCTCCGAACCTGAAACATCAACAATATGAACGAGCATTCTGCAGCGCTCAATATGGCGTAAAAACTGATGTCCAAGACCTGTTCCCTGCCATGCACCCTCAATAAGTCCGGGAATATCAGCCATTACAAAAGACGAACCCTCACCCATTGATACAACACCAAGTACAGGTGTAATGGTTGTGAAATGGTAGTTTGCAATAAGCGGTTTTGCCTGTGAAACTACGGATACAAGTGTACTTTTACCTACATTAGGGAATCCTACAAGTCCGACATCCGCCAAAAGTTTAAGTTCAAGAGTAACATTAAACTCTTCTCCGGGTAAACCGGGTTTTGCAAAACGGGGAACCTGACGAACAGGAGTAGCAAAATGCGGATTACCCCAACCGCCTTTACCGCCTCTCGCAACAATATACGGCTCTGAAGATGATACATCGGCTAAGACTCTGCCTGTTTCCTCTTCTTTAACAAGTGTACCGAGAGGAACACGAATTATTAAATCCTCTGCATTTTTGCCTCTGCAGCGACCGCCTCTGCCGTTTTCACCCTTTTTTGCGAGGTATTTGCGTTTATATCTGAAATCGGCAAGAGTTGAAAGATTAGTGTCTGCAACAAACACTACATTTCCGCCTCTGCCGCCGTCACCGCCATCGGGGCCGCCTGCCGCAACATATTTTTCTCGGTGAAACGATACCGCACCGTCACCGCCGTCACCGGCTTTTATATAAATTTTCGCTGTATCTACAAACATCTCTGCTAACCTCCAAATGACGAATTTTAATTTATGATATATGTTATTATGCCCCAAAGCATAATAAAAATCTGTTTTTTATCAAAAGTTGGGGTAAATTACTGTTTATCGCATAATTTTAGCTAAATAATTTTAAAATTCAGTTCAAACCTTTGAAAAGGTTGATCTAACTTTTATAATTGTTACCCAAAATCTTAAAAACTAACAAAAAAGGGTGGATAATCTAATATCCACCCTAAGATAATGCGCAAATTACTGCTCAACAGGATAAACGCTTGCACGCTTTCTGTCCTTGCCTACACGCTCAAACTTTACAACGCCGTCGATCTTTGCGAATAATGTGTCGTCTGAACCGATACCTACGTTGTTACCTGGATGAATGTGAGTACCTCTCTGCTTAACAAGGATGTTGCCTGCGAGAACCTTCTGTCCGTCTGCACGCTTTACACCAAGACGCTTTGATTCACTGTCACGGCCGTTCTTTGTAGAACCCATACCTTTTTTATGAGCGAAAAGCTGAAGATTTACCTTAATCATTACCTTACACCTCCGAAATAATAACTTTAATATACTTTTTGTACTGCTTTTGTAAAACAGATAAGTGAAGCCATAAGCCCTCAATTAAATGAGATGCTTCTTTTGCCTCTGCACTGCTAAGGCTTAAATTAATAAAGCCGTCGCTGTCGGTAACCTCTGCATCCGTATGCAGAACCTCGGTGATTGTATTGGCTGTCATAATTGCCGCAGAGCTTACGCCTGCACACACTATATCAGGCCCGCTGGTATTAAAATCAGCATGTCCCGAAATTTTAAAGCCTTTAAAATAATCAGCCGATTTAAAAAATGTTACCGTAATCATTCTCAGATCTCGATTGAAGTAATCTTAACCTGTGTGTAAGGCTGTCTGTGACCCATTGCTCTCTTCTCGCCTTTCTTTGGCTTGTAAGTAGCAACTCTGATTTTCTTGCCTTTACCGTTCTTTAATACCTCTGCAGTAACCTTTGCACCCTCAACAACAGGAGTGCCAACCTTAATGCCGTCATCTGTGCCAACAGCAATAACATCGAATGTTACTGTATCGTTTGCCTCTGCGTTAAGCTTTTCAACGAAGATAACCTGATCGTTTGTTACCTTGTACTGCTTACCGCCTGTCTGAATAACTGCGTACATTTTAGTACCCACCTTTACATATGTCTCGCTATCTGCAGGTAGAGAATAACTCATTTAACAACCCACAATATGCGGCTTATATAGCATAACACAAATATAATTTGTTGTCAACCTTATTTTTACAGGTTATTCTGAATTTTTGCAGCCTTTACAGTGTTTTTCATAAGTGTTGCAATTGTCATAGGACCAACACCGCCCGGAACAGGTGTTATGTATGAACATTTGTCCTTTACATTCTCAAAATCAACATCACCGCAAAGTTTGCCGTTTTCATCTCTGTCCATACCTACATCAATTACCACAGCGCCTTCTTTTACCATATCTGCCGTAACAAACTTCGGTTTGCCTACCGCTGCAACAAGAATATCTGCCCTGCTGCAAACCTCTGCAAGATTCTTTGTGCGGCTGTGGCAGATTGTTACAGTGCCGTTTTCGTGAAGTAAAAGCATTCCCATAGGTTTGCCTACAATATTGCTTCTGCCGATTACAACACAATTTTTGCCGCTGACTTCAATATTGTAATAATGGAGCATTTCCATTACACCGGCAGGTGTGCAAGGGAGAAAATCATACTCACCGAGCATAATTTTACCTACATTTACAGCATGGAACGCATCAACATCTTTGAGCGGATTTATTGCCTCAATTACTGCCTTATCATCAAGATGCTTTGGCAATGGGAGCTGAACAAGAATACCGTTTATATCTTTTTTCTCATTAAGTTCTTTTACAAGGCTTAAAAGTTCTTCCTGTGTGGTTTCCGCAGGCAAAGCATATTCCTCGGAATGAAATCCTACAAGTTCGCAGGCTTTCTTTTTATTATTTACATAAACTCTCGACGCAGGGTCGTCACCTACGATTACAACCGCAAGTCCCGGGGTGATTGAATGTTCTTTCTTTAAAAGCTCGGTTTCATTTTTTACTTCTTGCTTTACCTGAGCCGATACCTTTTTTCCGTCTATAATCTGCATAAAAACTGTCCTTTCTCTTTATGTTTATTAAAAGCATAACTATACCTACAATAAAAATAATTGCCGACAAAAGCTGAGATACTCGCACCGCATTGCCAAAAATTTGGAAGTGCATATATAGGCTGTCTGTTCTGAGTCCCTCTACTATCATTCTTTCAAAGCCGTACCACACAAGATAGCTGAAGAAAATTTGTCCTGCATATCTTTGTCTGTATTTACCATAGAAATGTAAAATCACAAATCCGAGCAGGCACCATACCGATTCATAGAAAAAGCACGGGTGAACCGCAACATTGTCTGTACCCTGACTTACCATTCCCCACGGTAAATCGGTAGGTGCGCCGAATGCCTCCTGATTCATAAAATTGCCCCATCTGCCTATTCCCTGTCCGAGCAAAAATCCCATCATAGCAATATCGAGAATCGGCATAACTTTCATTTTTTGAATTTTTGCAACCGTAAGACCGCCTAAAAGCGCACCGATAACGCCGCCGTAAATTGCAAGACCGCCGTTGTTTATATAGAGAATTTCAATCGGATTTTTGCCGTAATAATCCCATTCAAAAAAGCAGTAGTAAAGTCTTGCGCCAATAATACCCGTTATGATTCCCACAAGAATACAATTAATCAGCTTATTGCCGTCAACATTGTATCGTTTGGAACTGACATAGGCATAAAGCACTGCAAGCAGAAGTCCCGACGCAATAATTATACCGTACCAATAAACCGGGTAATTACCAATGGTAAAAGCAACAGGATTTACGGTAAATTCAAGACCAAGTCCCGGAAACGAAACATTATAGTCCATTACTTTTCACCGTCCTGAATTGGCTTTACAACCGACAAAGTACAGTTATTTACATCAAGCATACAATCAAGTCGCTTTGTAACATCTTCTATTGTAGCGTTTGCGATTTCATCAATATAGTCAAACATATTATTGCCTTTGAAATGGTAGTCGGCAAGAATATTTGAAATTGTATCTACAGAATTGAGAGATGCAACTGTATCGCCGTAAATTGATTTTTTGGCAATTTCAAACTCTTCCTTATCAATTCCGTTTTCTTTAAGTTTAACAATATAATCCTTAATCATTTTCGCTGCTTTCTGCGGTTCTCTTGACTCACCGCCAAAGATAACCGAACAGTAACCGGGGCCGTCAAACAGTTCATAAGAGAACGAGCTGTTAATAAGGTTTGCATCAAGCAATTTACGATACAATTCACTTGTTTCAGACGCTAAAAGGAATAGCAAAATATCTGTATGAGCCGCCTGTGCGTCGCCTTTTACGCAATCCGCTTTTTCCTTAAATCCGAGATTAAATATAGGCATAGAAACAGAAAATTCCTGTTCTACATACGGCTTAACAATTTCGTAAGGCTCGTTTTCAAATACATTGTGAATAGTATGTTTTTCACTCGGTTTCAAAAGTCTGTCGGCTGTTTTTAAAACCTTGTCGACAGTAACATTGCCCGAAACGCAAAGCACCATATTGTTAAGGTTGTAGAACACATTATACACTTCGTACAATTTTTCGGCTGTAATTTCAGCAATACTTTCAACCGTACCTGCAATATCAATCTTTACAGGGTGATTGTGATACATATTTTCAAGCATATTGAACATTACTCGCCAGTCAGGTGCATCATCATACATTTTGATTTCCTGACCGATAATACCCTGTTCCTTAGCTACGGTCTGCGCAGTAAAATACGGTGACTGAACAAAATCAAGTAAAATTTCAAGACTTTCGTCAAATTTTTCTGTACAAGAAAAAAGATAGCAGGTCTTTTCAAAACTTGTATAAGCATTGGCATTTGCACCTGTTTGTGCATAACGAACAAATGCGTCGCCGTCTTCGCTTTCAAAAAGTTTATGCTCAAGATAATGCGCTATACCGTCAGGTACGGTAATTGTTTCGCCGTCATCTACAGAAAACTTTGTATTAATACTGCCGTAGCGTGTACCGAAAATAGCATAAGCCGAATTGTATCCATCTTTTGGATATACATAAATTGTAAGTCCCGACGGATGATTTATTTTATAATATTTTTCTGCAACTCTTTCAGATTTTATTTCTTTAATATCCATTTAACACACTTCCTTTCGCAGTTTATTTATTTTTAAGAACATATACAGTATCAAGTGTGAGCTTTTTGGCTGCCTCTACAATTTCTTCCTTTGTAACTGCATTATATTTTGCCGCAAGTTCTTCAATGCTGTTAAAACCGTCATTTATAAACTGTGAAGAATACCAGTTGTCTATACCGGCTGTGGTATCGTTGGATGTACGGAATCCGTTTACTATTGCACGCTTTGTAGCCTCAATTTCAAAGTCGGTGATATTGCCGTTTTTCATATCTTCAACTTCTTTGAGAATTGCTTTCTCGGTTTTTTCAATATTTTCATTGAGTACGCCGCTGTCAACAATCATAAGACCGTTAATAAAATTGTAGCTTGCCGCACAGTAGTAGCAAAGGCTCTGCTTTTCTCTTACATTGTTAAAAAGTTTTGAGTTGGCGGTACCTCCGAGAACAGCGCACATAATTCTGCCTGCAATCCACTCTTTTTCGGTATCTGTACAGCCGACACCCGAACGGAAACCGAGTACAAGCTTTGACTGTGAAACATCCATTTCTTCAACAACACGCTGTACTTCGTCCGCACTCTTGACATAACTCATATCAACCTTGCAAGGTGTTCTGTCAATCTTGCTGTATGCGTCTGTAAATACTTTTTCCGCTTTGTCGGCACCGCTGTCACCGATATAGAAAATTTCCACAACAGAGTCTTTTAATAATTTTTTCCACGCATCAACAAGGCTTTCGGGAGTAATCTTTTTGATTTCTTCAACACTGCCGTAACGCTTGATTCCGCAGGTTTCGTTTTTAAGCATATTTGAAAGCATTGTGCTTATCGCATAGCCACGCTTATCGTTAAACTCTGCGTCAATAGCGTCAAGCAACTGTCTGCGTTCCTGCTCAAAATCATTATCATTAAATTTACCGTCGGTAATGTTAGGATTAAAGATAACCTCACACAAAAGCTTTGAAATTTCCGCTGAAATGATTTCGTCGGTAAACACATATCTGTCGTCAATACCAACCGCTGTAAAAGTCAGCACCTGATAAGCGCCTGTCTTTTTTACGCTTGATACAATATCTGTTCCGTAAAGAGCGCTGAGCTTTTTGCTGAATTGAGTAAAATCAGGGTAAGCCTTGCATGAGCGTGTAAGCAATCCACGCAAAAGAGCATTGTGTGCCGCATCCTCAACATTTAAAGGTACATACAGATTAATGCTCATTCTGATTGTTTTAAATCTATTTACCTTGATGTTGTTAAAAGCAACACCGTCGGCAATAATTTTTCTTTCAATAGAATTCATCATATCATCTCCGAATCTATAATTTGGTTTTTCCAATCTAATATACATTGTTTAGTATAACATAATTTTCAAAGAAATAAAAGCATTTATATAAAAAATAAGAGCATTGTATGTAAACAACGCCCCTATTATGTATATTATTTAAAATAAATTACTTCTTTTTTCTTCTTGCCGCAAAAGCTGTCAGTACAAAGAAAACCGCTGCGGTTGCAACAAGAACAATTATACTTTCAAAATCAGTCACCGTATGGTCGCCGAACGAATAGATTATACCCATCTCGGAATTAATCTGATCAATTACATCAGGTTTTAATTCGGCAGGTACAGATTTGGTACATTCGGTAATTGCACTCTCTGTAAAAATCTGTCTTAACATACTGCCCGCATGAGAAATCGGAAAACATTTTACTGCAGTTGCAACCGAATCAGGTAACGAACCTACAGGAATATAAATACCTGTAATAAATCCGGAAATTGTACCTATAACCGTACATACGGCGGTATATGCACCCTCGGTTGTTATAAACATTGCAATAAACATAACAATAGAAGTTGTCGCAAGGTCGTCAATTGCAATTATGCCGACAACCTTAAGCATATTCAAAAGGCTTAATAATTCTCCGCCGTTTACAACTATGTATATTTCACCGAGAATAAAACCTATCAATGTAATAAAAAACGAAATCAAAGCTAGACTTAAAATATATCCGAGAGTTATTCTGCTGCGGCTTACAGGTGAACAGTAAAAGTCTTTAAAAAGTCCTTTTGACCTGTCGCTTACTATTGATACCGCACCGAGAGATATTGAAAGCGGCATAATAGAAATAATACCTGCCATTATCCAACCGTCTGTAAGAAGTCTTGGACTGTCAAGTCCTATACCCTCAAAACCTTTTGAAAGTTGATCCCCGAGAAAAAGCGCATACAAGCCGATGATTATAAACACCGTAAGCAAAGACGCAAGCCAAGCGCCCTTATTTCTGAAATATATTTTAATATTTCTTTTTACCAAAGCAAGCATTACTTTATCTCCTTTCCTGTAACAGCTACAAATAAATCATCCATTTTACCCTTCTGAACTTCAAAATCAAATATGTAATCCTTTAGCTCATTGACTATCGGCAAAGCTGCAAAAGTTGACTTAACGGGAATTTTCACGGTTTCTTTCGTAAATGTGTATTTCATATTCTTTGACTTCAGTATCCTTTCAATATCCGCCATTGTACTGCCTTTATGGTATATTGTAAGTATATCCGAAACATATTTGCTTTTAAGTTCAACGGGAGTTCCTTGCGCCGCAATTTTACCCGAATCCATAATTACAACATATCCTGCGTTCTCTGCTTCTTCAAGATAATGAGTGGTAAGAAAAACCGTCATTCCGTATTCTTTTCGTAAATTACTTACGGTTTCCCATACTGAAAGTCTTGTTTGCGGGTCAAGTCCAGTAGTCGGTTCGTCAAGGAATAATATTTTAGGTGTATTAATCAATGCTCTTGCAATATCTGCTCTTCTGCGCTGACCGCCCGAAAGTTTACCGTACGGTCTGTTCATAAAATCGGTTGCACCCGATTTTTCGATAGCATCGGCAACTGCATTTTTCAAACTTTTACCTTTTAATCCGTAAAAACTGCCTCGTATTGAGAGGTTTTCTTTTACGGTAAGCAGCGGGTCAAGCAAACTTTCCTGAAATACCGCACCGATTTCGGCTCTTATTTTTGAATCTTCTTTTCCGAGTATTCTTCCGCTGATTTCAACTCTGCCGCCGTCTGGCTTTAAAAAAGTATTCAATATACTTATGGTGGTTGACTTTCCCGCTCCGTTCGGTCCTAAAAATGCAAACAGACTGCCTTCTTCAACATAAAAACTAATATTGTCAACAGCCTTTAAATCGCCGTAAGTCTTTGTTAAATTTTCAATTACTATTGCTTTTTTCATTGCTGTTTCTCTCCTTTAATATTTTATTAATCGTATTTGAATCTGCTTTCATTCTCAACATATGAATTGTAAACACTATCAAAAATACCGCAACAATTACACCTGCCGCAATCAGCAAGTCTGACATTACAAAATCAAACCAACCGAATATTGCTCCGCCTACTACCATAACCACGGCAAAAACTTCTAAAATATCTATTATGCTTACAGTCAACAAACTAAGTTTGAGTTTAAAACCCTTTGACAATATCATATCGGTCACAAACATTAATACAGAAATAACCAATGCGACAATAAAGCATTGAATCACGCTGTATGCATTAAAAACAAAACCGCTGCCTAAAAATACATTGAGCAAAGCAAGTATAAGTGTTTGCCAAGCAAATGAATTTACAAAAACAGAAAAAAACTGACTTAATTTATTCATTGTTCTATCCCCTTTACAGTCCGAATTTACTTTTAAAATCTTTTAAATAATGTCTGTTTACAATCTGAACTTCTCCGTTATTCATATGTACTTCCATTTTTCCGTTAAGCAATGGCTTTACACTCGTAAGTTTGCTTATATTAAGAATACAATTTTTACTTATCCTTACAAAATCGGATTGCGGTAAAAGCTGTTCTGTCTGATAAAGTTTGTAATCGGTTTCATACACCTTATTTTGAGAATAAATAAATGTCTTTTCATCAACGCTTTCTATGTAATAAATCATTTCAGCAGATATAAGAAATGTTTTATCATCAATTCTGCCTGTCAGCTTTGCATTGTTATGTTCAAGCTCGTCAAGCAGTCTTTTTAAATTCTCGTCAACAGCAGCACATTTAACCGTAATCTCGGTTTCGGTAACCGTGCTGTCTTTAATTATCTTTATCTTCATATATTCCCTCTGTGAAGTTAAATTCATTTATTAAGTACATTTATAGAATAACAGAAATTGTATTTAATTTAAAGTGTTTTTAGGTAAAATGCAGAATACAAAGGTTAAGTTGCATAAAAATACCGCCAACCTCTCGGTCAGCGGTAAAAATCAGTTCCAATAGTCAAAGAACAGTACATTTTCGTATTTTGTTATGTAATTTTGAGTTGAATGCCAATTGTTCGGATAAGCGTTATAATACTCATCTGTACACATTACAAGTATACGGTGCTGAACAGCGTTACCGCCATTGTCAAAAACATATGACACGGCATTTTTAGCGTTTGCGTTTACATTTTCTCTGTATCCGTCATACCCCATACCGCCGTTGGCAGATGATTTTCTTAAATCCATAGGATTTTTGCAATATCCGTAAACAAGAGCATCTCTTATACACTGTGCAATAAATACAGAACCTGCATAAGAAGTACCGAACTCACCCATTACAATTTTTTCTATGTAAGCCCTTTCTTTATCGGAAAGTTTATATGTTCTTCCCTTATAACTGCTGTCAATTTTATTTGACGGTAATTTAATTAAAAATGAATTAGCTGCACTTGCTCCGCTGCTTGTACCTCCGCTTGACGCATTCATAAGAATATTTTGCAAAGCGGTTACATCATTAATATTAATTTTGCCGTCACCGTTAATATCCGCACGCTTTTCGTATGAATCGGTCCAATTACTTCTGTTCCCCGAAAGTCTTAACTGCAAAGCGGTTACATCAGATATTGATACCTTTCCGTCGCCGTTCAAATCATAATTACTTTCTGCCGCAAAAGCGGTAACAGTAAGAAGGCTCATAAACAAAGTTACAGCAAGAACACAAGAAACAAATTTACTTATTTTTTTATTCATATTTTCTCCTTCACAATACCTTTTATTCTGTTATTTACTGATGTTTTTCAACATCACAACATTTTTATTATAACACATAAAAATACAAATTGCAAATTTATTGCTTCTGAAATGTATTTTTTCAAAAAAAGTGTTGACATTTGTAAATTACGGTGGTATAATAACACTCGTTGATTGAGAGGAAACAATCTCAATACAAAAACTTAATATTAGCGAGTGTGCTGGAATAGGCAGACAGGCACGTTTGAGGGGCGTGTGTTTCACGACGTACGGGTTCAAGTCCCGTCACTCGCACCATATCGAGTGTTCATAAGGGATTTGACTTATGAACACTCTTTTTGTTTTATCATATAATTTTTATGTACGAGCAAGGGTAACACCTTGCTCTTTTTTATGCCGTGAATTGTTCGGTTATATACTCTACGGCAACACCTTTGCGTGTATCCGCAATATGGGTTTGTTTTGTGGTGTTCGGCAATTCGATATATCCGATAAAACGGTAATATATAACGATTCGTTGCGTTCGACTTTTGCCTGTACCCTCTGTTTCAAAAATATCGATATGGTCAATCAGTTCTCGAAGCAGCGGTGATGTCAGATTATCCATTTGCATAAACCTGCGAATTGCCGATATGAATTTTCCATATTCCGAATTGGTGTTTTTCAACTCTTCGATTTGGTGTCGAGTATCCGCAATTTTGGCTTTTAAGTCCATACGCTCTTTTTCGTATTTATGAGATAACTCAACAAACCACTCATCGCTGACTTTTCCGATTACATTATCCTCATATAGCTTTTCATAAAGTTGTGATACCGTGTTGCTGCGTGCAATCGCTTTTTGCAGTTCCGACTCTAAAAATTTTTTGTCTTTTTCTCTTTCTTCGTCATTTTTCCGCAAAAGCAGTTGTGCAAAATATGACTCGTCAATTTCCAACATTTCAACAAGTCGCCTTAATTCAAGTTTTACAACTTCTTCAAGGGCGTCTGCTCTGACATAATGTCTTCCCGGGCACTTTCCTCGATAATCTACCTTGTTATCAGAACAAGTGAAATAGTGAATTTCTTTATTCGAGGTGCTTGTGTGGTATCTCATTTTACTGTGGCAATCTCCGCAATATATCAAACCGTTAAATATGCTCCGTTCGCCGTTTTCTTTTTTCGGAGCCCGACGCTTTGTTTTTGAAATAAATTTCTGTACGGTTTCAAATGTTTCTCGGTCGATTATCGGCTCATTAACATCCTTGAATACAGTCCAATTCTCTTTGGAGTTTTCATATCTTGTTTTGTTTTTAAATGACTTGGAATATGTTTTGAAATTGATAATATCTCCGCAATACTCTTGTTGAGAAAGAATTTTTTGAACAGTTGTCTTACACCATTTGTACGGATTGGTCTGTGTCTTCTTTCCGCCTCTGTTCAATCCTTTTGACCGCCAATAAGCCATAGGAATAAGCACTTTGTTTTCCTGCAATTTTCTTGCAATGGTTTCATTGCCTTTACCGTCGAGACACATTTTAAATATGCTTTTCACAACGGTTGCGGCTTCGGGGTCAATTATCCATTTCTTTTTGTTTTCCGGTGACTTCATATATCCGTATGGCGGTTGCGATAACGGCTCTCCCATACTGCCTCTGAGCCTGTGGGACGAACGAATCTTTTTTGAAATGTCTCTCGCATACATTTCGTTTAAGATATTCTTGAACGGTGCAATTTCGCTTTCTCCCTCATCGCTGTCAATGGCATCGTTCACGGCAATAAAACGAACATTATGTTCGGGAAAATAGCTGTCGGTATAATTACCTACCGAAACATAATCACGACCCAGGCGGGATAAATCTTTAACCATTACGGCAGAAACAAGCCCGATTTCAATATCGTCGATAAGCTGTTGAAATCCGGGACGGTTAAAATTTGTTCCGGTATATCCGTCATCCACATAATATTTTGTATCCGTTAAACCCATTTCTTTTGCTTTTTGTGATAACAGCTTCTTTTGATTGCCTATGGAGTTGCTCTCGCTTTCCGTTCCGTCATCACGGGATAAACGACAATAAAGAGCCGTTATCCCTATTTGATTTTTGTTTTTCGACTGCATTTAATCCTCCTTTCCGACAGTCGAACAATCATATTCATCTGTCATTTTATCATTGATGCTGTCAACAGACAATTCTGCGAAATCGCCCGTGAGATATTTTTTCAATCTGTTATTCAAATGATTGCTGTCGCTATATTTTTTAATGTTAAAATCCTCAAATTTACCGCAAACGATATATCTTACCCCGTTTATCATATATTCGCCTGTACCCAAGCTGAAATTTGTTATTTGCTTTTTCATATCATCTCTCCCTCTCACGCTGTCGGATTAAATATTTTCTGTAATGTTCGCAAGCTTTAATTATGAAATCTGCGGTCTTTTGCTTATCCATACCCCTTGGGAGAATATCACGTAACTTATCTGCGGATATTCGCACTTGCTCTTTTTGATTTGGCTTTTCTTCATTGAGAACGGCGAAAACCGTATCGACAAAAAAGTTGCCGTCTTTACTGAATTTTCTTAATCTTTGTGCCTGTGACAATGACGGTGTAGCGTCGGTAAATTCTATTTGTTCAAGCAATATTTGTTGTTCATATTCCGACAGATATGAAAGTTCAACCGCAGGAGTAAAGGCTATTCTTTCTTCGTCAACGAGTTTAAGCAATTCGGGTATTAAGTATATTAAGCGGATATATCGCTGTATTTGTCTTGCACTGTCATCGACGGTTTCTGCAATCTTTTCATCTGTTCTTAACTTTGTGCCAAGTTGGCACGAAGTTTTCCCTTGATGCTTCAAAGCCTCTGATTTCATTTTGTAGGCAAAAGCTTTTTCACTCGGTAAAATATGTTCACGGTGTATGTTTGAATCCACCATTTGCACAATTGCCTCATCTTTTGTAAGTTCTTTTATTGTCACCGGGACACTTGTTATCCCTAACGCTTTGCAAGCTTCAACTCGTCTGTGTCCGCTGATAATTTCATATTTACCTGCCGGAAAAGAACGAACGATTATAGGTTCAAGCAATCCGTTTTCTTTTATGCTTTCTGTTAATTCTTGTTGCTCAATCCCGCTTCTTTCCTTAAACGGATGATTTTCAAAGGGAACAAGCAAATCTATACTTATGTTTTTTATCATTTTAACCTCCATATATATTCTTTTCTCGGCCGGTAACAGTCTTAATCTTCTAAGTCTTATTACCTTCCGTTATTCGGAAATCAAGAAAACCGAAAATCAGAATTGTTTCAGATAGATAATGTTCGGTTTACCTTGACCTTGCTTTTTGCGAAGTATTAAGTCCGAAGTTTCAAGTTCGAAGAATAACTTGCATATCTTTTCGTGACCGAAATGCAGTTTTTCTTGTGCTGATTTAATCGTAAAATACTGATATACTCTGCCTTGCTTATCTATCCAACCGTTTTTGACGGACAAATACATTCGGTCAAGCAAAAGTCCGTACAGCATTTTCGCATCGGTTGAAACAGATTTGTACTTTTCTTCAAATAACGCTTTCGGTACTTTGTAGAAAGCAAAGTTTTTAGCATCCGATATTTTGAAATATTTGTTCACTGTATCACCTCTGTTTTTGTATTAAAAAGGTACCGAAATCGGTAATTTTTTCTTTTGTATCGTTTTTTTATTGAAAACAAGTATCACTATGTTAAATTAACCGCTGTCATCATATTCACGGCGATTTTTAACGCTTTTTGCACCTCTTTTGGATTTGTACTTTGGGCAGAAAACAACGATTGCCGTGTGGCTCTGCTTGCATTTGTTTTTGCATTTGAGACAAAGGCTGTTGTATGTTCTTCTGCTTGTTTCGGGATTTATGAAAAAATCCCATTCTTGTTTTGCTTTCTTTGATAATCTCGGCATTGTAAAAACTCCTTTCACTTGTTTGAACCGGGAGAGGCATTTTGCACCCCCTGTTTGCAAATAAATTTTCCCTCTCACTTGGTAGGCAACGAAAACGGTCAAAAATTAACCCTCTGACAAATATTTTTATTAACCCCTTCACTTGTTTGAACAGAGAACGCTTTTTTGGGGGGTGTTTTTGAAAAATTTATAAACATTTAACATTTGCTCCTCTACTCATTTGGACAAAGGGTGACGAAATGCACACCCAAAATTGACGGTTTAATAAAAATTATTTGGGAAAATTTTTTATGCCCTCTACTTGTTTGAACCGTGAGCAAAAAAGTCAGGGTATTTCGGCGAAAAATTTGCAAAAAATAAAGTCCCTCGTTTCTTGAAAGTTCAAAAAACGAAGGACTGGGTATGTAAAAATATTAAATTGTAATTGCAATGCACAAATTTAGCGAGCAGACCGTTTGTATATCCAAACGGTAATTTTGCTATTTAGGGACTCCCTAAGACCCGTTGAAAACAGTTTATTATTATAGAAAAATACCTTCGGGTTGTTTCGTATATCGAAAATTAAATAAAACTATAATTTTGAATAAATATTTAGGGCTGTAAATACAAAAAATTGGCGTTCGCAAACTTATTGTGTTGAATATTTCTGCTCCGAATGTTATAATTGATTCAAACAGGCAAGGAGGTCAATTATGAAAGTCAGCTATGACAAATTATGGAAAATATTGATTGATAAAAAAATGAAAAAATATCAATTAAGAGAACAAGCTCACATAAGCAGCAATTCTGTTGCAAAGTTAAGTAAGGGAGAATTTGTCAGTATGGAAGTCCTGCTTAAAATATGCGAAACCCTTGATTGTAATATAGGCGATGTATGCGAATTTTATAAGGATGACGGAGAAACCGAAAATGCATAAAACAAAAGAACAAATATCATACAATATGCAACAGGTTAAATCCAAAGACACAAAGATAGAAGTTATGCTCAGAAAAGAACTTTGGTCAAGAGGTTTGCGTTATCAAAAGAACAGTAAAAAAGTGTTCGGAAAGCCCGATATTGTTTTTATCGGCAAAAAGGTTGCCGTGTTTTGCGACAGTGAATTTTGGCACGGTTATGATTGGGATAATAAGAAAAAGGAATTCAAATCACATCAAGAGTTTTGGATTCCTAAAATTGAAAAAAACATTGCTCGAGATAATTTGGTAAATGAAACACTTGAAAATTCGGGTTGGACAGTACTTAGATTTTGGGGCAATGATATAAAAAAGAATTTACAGGCGTGTGCCGATGAAATTGAGAGGACGGTAAAAAGTAAAAATGACTAAATATAAATCTATTGATTTGTTTGCGGGAATCGGTGGCATTCGTCTTGGATTTGAACGAGCCTTCGGGGATGAAATTAACACGGTTTTTGTAAGTGAGTGGGATGAATATGCACAGAAAACATACAAGGCAAATTTCGAAGATGATTTTGAAATTGCGGGAGATATAACCAAGATAAACGAAACCGATATTCCGCAATTTGATATATGTCTTGCGGGGTTTCCTTGCCAAGCATTCAGTCTTGCGGGAAAAAGACAAGGGTTTGATGATAATTATAAAGGTCTTTGCCGAGGCACTTTGTTTCTTGATGTTGCGAGAATTTGCGAAGCAGACAAACCAAAGGTTATTTTTTGTGAGAATGTCAAGGGATTAAAGATTCACGACAGAGGAAGAACATTTGAAATAATAAAAAAAACTTTTGAAGATTTGGGTTATAAAGTTTTCAGCGATGTACTTAACAGTAAAGATTTTGGAGTTCCCCAGAACAGAGAAAGAATATATATTGTGGCTTTCAGAAATGATATTGCACCCGAAAAATTTGAATTTCCAAAGGCGACGGATGATACAAAAAGGCTGAAAGATATTATAGAAGAAAAGCCTGTACTGGCTAAATATTATTTAAGCGATGTCTATGTTGAAACCCTCAGAAGGCACAAAGCCCGTCACGAGGCTAAAGGCAACGGCTTCGGATATGAAATTCGTGAATGGGACGGTATTGCCGGTGCTATTGTATGCGGCGGAATGGGCAGAGAACGCAATTTGCTGATTGATAAACGACAAAAAGATTTAACACCGACAACACACATTAAAGGCGAAGTCAACAAGGAGGGTATCAGAAAAATGACTCCGAGAGAATGGGCTCGTTTGCAGGGATTTCCCGATACTTTCAATCTTCCTCTTGCCGATGTCCATCTTTATAAACAATTCGGAAACAGCGTAACTGTAAATGTTATTGAAGCCATCGCAAAACAAATTAAGGAGGTACTCGACAATGCCTAAACTTTCAGGAAACAAAGGCGAATGGAGTGAAATATATGCTTTTCTTCGTTTGCTTGAAATAAAGAAATTGTATGCTGCGGATGCCGAATTGAATAAAAAAGATGATATGTTTTACAATATCATAAACATTATCCGTACCGAGCCTGTTGGAAAACTTGAATTCAGAATAAACAGAACGGAAGATACAATAACTGTTTTCAATACCTCCGACAGCACGGAATTATTAACGCTTCCTTGTTCCGAATTCAAAAATGCGGCAGACAGACTGTACTGCGAAATAATTGAAACAAACGCTTCTGCATTTGCTTTGCCGGATACAGAAGAATTTCTTGATACATTGAACATCGGTGTACTTAAAGCAAAGTCCACCGACAAAGCCGATATTCTGATAAAAATTCACGATATAAATACGGGTTACGAAGCAGTTCAAGGCTTCAGTATAAAATCAAGACTCGGCAGTCCGTCCACTCTTGTTAATGCCGGCAAAACAACAAACTTTGTTTTTGAAGTGACAGGCAATATTGATGATGCGGTTGTGCAAGAATTTAATACCTGTTCAAAGAAATTCAAGGATAGATTTAAAGTACTTGACCGTAACGGTTGTGATATAAGTTACGATTCAATGGAAAATGATGTTTTCGAGAGCAATTTACAACTCATAGACGGCGATTTGCCGAAGATTTGCGGTTATATGCTTAAAGAATATTATTCGTCGGGAGTCAACACAGTAGCAAATTCACTTGAATCTTTAAATGTACATAATCCAATCGGATATGATTTATCAAAAGGTCATCCGTTTTATGAATATAAGTTCAAAAAGTTTCTTGCAGAATGTGCGCTCGGTATGCTTCCGTCAAAAGTTTGGGACGGTACGGCAGACGCAACAGGCGGATATATTATAGTCAGAGAAGATGGTGAGGTTTTGTGTTATCATCTGTTTAACAGAAACGAATTTGAAACCTATCTGATAAATAACACTAAATTTGAAACAGCAAGTACATCCCGTCACGAATTCGGAAGTATATACAAAGATAACGGAAAATATTATATCAAGCTGAATTTGCAGGTTAGATTTATAAAATGAGGTATATATATGTTAAAGAAACTTGGAATAGTAAAGACAAAGAATAAAGGGTATAAAGTATTTATGGAACATATCGCTCCGGATTTTTTAGATAATACTATGATTCCCAGCGAGTATGTTAAGTTTTGTTGGAAAAAATACGAAACATCAGGTGTGTCCAGAACAAATTCTTTAAACGGTACAATTTTTGAATTAATTATAGCAACATTGTTTGTCAAAGAAGGGTTGGTACCCCTGCATTTACAAGCGCAAGTTGCATTTGTGCCTAATGTAAATTTTGATGCAATTTTGTATACAAACGAAACGGGACCGATTGGTCTTAGTTTAAAAACAAGTTTGAGAGAAAGATATAAACAAGCTGACTTAGAGGCTATTGCGTTGAAATATGTACACAGAAAAGCTGAGAACTATCTGTTAACTATGGATGCAACAGAAGCCGGTATGGTTTCAAATAAAATAAAAAACGGGGATGTGCTGGGACTTAATCAAGCAATACTTACAACATCCGATGAATTTAACAATTTTATTGATGAATTAAAGAAGAAAAAGTTTGTTTCTCCAGGTTCAGTTGAAATAATTAAAGCCTCAAGAACGATTACAAGTGATGACATCGCAGCAGCTTGCAAAAAATAATTATGGTTATTTGCAGTTTATTCGCAGGTATCGGCGGAATTGATTTGGCTTTTAAGCAATCGGGTTTTGAAGTGGTATGGGCAAATGAATTTGACAAAGATGCTTGTAAAACTTACAGACATAATTTCCCTGATACCTTGTTATCCGAATGTGATATAAGAAAAGTTAACACAGATGATATACCGGATTTTGATATTCTCGCCGCAGGATTTCCGTGTCAATCGTTCTCGGTATGCGGTAACAAAAAAGGTTTCGCCGATGAAAGAGGTAATCTTTTCTTTGAAATAATGAGAATAGCAGACGCTAAAAAGCCTAAAATTATTTTCCTTGAAAATGTCGCTAATCTTACCGAACACGATAACGGCAAAACCTTTAACCGCATACACAATGAGCTTTCCGATAGGGATTATTATATACGATATCTCATTGCGGATGCTTGCAACTACGGAATACCGCAACACAGAACGAGAACATATATCGTCGCTTTTAAGGATTTTGATATGTGTAATAAATTTCAATTTCCGAAAGAGCAACCGCTCAAAAAGCACATATTTGATATTATCGACCGAAGCGTAAAAGCAGATGACAGCTTTTATCTTAATGAGAATTCTGTACAGTATCAAAAGATGAACGCCGCTATAACGGACGAAAATCAAATATATAGATTTTCTGATTACGGTATTCAAAAAAGCAAAGACGGTATTTCTTTTACGCTTAAAGCCAATATGGGGACTTGGTATAATCGTGTGCCGATTATAAAAGACAACTTTGGAATCAGAACGATTACACCGCAAGAATGTCTTGCCTTGCAGGGATTTCCTAAATCGTTTGATTTTCCCGATATTCCGATGAAAAGTATGTATAAACAATGTGGGAACACAGTGGTTGTGCCAATTGTAAAAAGAATTGCAACTGCTTTTGGAAACGATTAATTTCCTATATATAAAATCATAATGGATTACTGATTAGGAGGGAGTTTAGATGAAAATTGACCTTCATTGCCACACAAAACAAATTAAAAGTGGTGATGGTTCAGGAAGAAATGTTACTAAAGAGCTGTTCTGTAGGAAAATATTTGATGCTGATGTTAAAATTGTAGCTATTACAAATCACAATTCCTTTGATAAAGAACAATTCTGTGACTTTAAAGACGCTGTCTCAGAAAATTGTCAGCTATGGCCTGGTGTTGAAATTGATATTAAACAGTATAATCATTCTCGTTGGCATTTAATTGTAATAGCCAATCCTGATAATGTAGAAACTTTTTCAAACTCGGTAAACAAATTGTTTTCTGGAGAAAATTTAGAAACTTGTACACACACGATTAAGGAAGTATATGATTGTTTAAATAAATGTGACGTTATTTATATTGCACATTTCCATAAAAAACCTGCAATTTCAGAAGAAGATAGGCAAGATTTATTTAATATTGTTAATGACTCTTCTCGTGTATTTGATGAAACTTCCGACAACAGAACATTAGGTGTCTTTGCAAACTATGGATATAATGTTATGATCGGAAGTGATGTTAAAGATTGGAATCAATATGAACTTTCCACATTTGCTGATCTTAGATTACCCATAGCTAATTTTCAGCAGTTTTGTATGTTAGCCAAACGTGATGAAACAATTATAAATACATTGTTAAATAAGCGAGAAACATATAATCTTATTGCAAGTCCTCATAAGTCTGTGAAAATTCCAATCACAATATATCAAGACGTAAATATAATATTCGGTCAAAAAGGAACTGGAAAAAGTGAAATTCTATCATCACTGTATAATCAAATGCTTTCAAATGGAATGAATTGCAAAAAATATATTGGTTCTGAAAAAGACGATGATTTTAAGGCACTCTTAAAAACACAAGATATGGATAGAGACTTATCAAAAATTGAAGCAAATGGTTGTGATGAAGAATTAAAAAGAATTTTTGAATGGAACGATACCAATCCAACTATGTTTCAAAGCTATATAAATTGGTATTCTACAAAAGATAACAGCAAGAATAAAAGCAGAATGAAAATTACAGATTCTACTGCGTTGGTGGTTGATAACCCACAACGATATACGTTATATAGTTCCGATAGAAAGAGTATTAAACAGTTAATCAAAACATTAAAAAGTATTAATTGCGAGTTGTACTTGGACGATAATGATATTTCTCGTCTAAACAAATCAATATCGAAAATCGAACAAAACAATTATAAATTATTATTAAGAGATATTATTGACATAAAATCAACGGAAATAACAAATTATAGTTTGGAAAAAATCAAAAACATTGCTGATAGAAATTCTGATACTGTTTCAAAACCTTCATCTACAGGGTTTAGAGAATTTGCAAATAATCGTTTGTCCTTATTAAGAGATATTAATGTGATAAAAAAAGTTCTTGCAAAACCAGAATATAACGAACGAACTATTTTAGGCACAATAGAAGAAAAAGGGACTATTTATATCAATAAAAAATACAGATTTCTTTGCAAAGATTCTAAAACAGCAGAATTTTCTGTTGGCATAACAAAATTAAATAAAATAGTTGATTTGATAAATGAAATTGCAAATGAATTTGAATCTTCGTCAATTTCCACAAAAATTAATGAATTAGTTCTCCTTTGTAACGAAGAGAATATAGTATCATTAAAATCGTTCTTAGGATTGTCAAAACAAATAGTGACAGAATCAAATGAAGAATACTTGCCATCGAATGGAGAAAAGGGTATTCTGTTACTTCAACGAACCTTGTCAGAAGATGCAGATGCCTATTTTTTAGATGAACCAGAACTTGGAATGGGGAATTCTTTTATTGATACAAATATCAGACCAATTATTTCTTCTCTTGCAAAGCAACATAAAACTATAGTCGTAGCAACGCACAATGCTAATATCGCCGTGCGAACCCTACCATATTTATCTATTTTTAGAACTCATCAAAATGGCGAATACAATACTTACATTGGTAATCCGTTCAATGATAAATTAAAAAACATTTCAGATGAAACAGATGTAAAAAGTTGGACTAAAGAGAGTTTACATACACTTGAAGGCGGCAAAGAAGCTTTTTATGAAAGGAAAAGTATATATGAAACGAGTGGAGAATAAAATAGTAAAAGTAGTATTAACTGTTATGGGAGAAACTGATGTGTTAGTTTTTTTGCTTGATGAAAACGATTCAGAGAAATATGTAATTGATTTGAACGATTCTTCTTGTCAGATTAAAATCAAAGATGTTTTTTCAAAGCTTTTAGAAGAGTTAATTGAATTCGATATTAATTTAGACTTAGAAATTCAAGAAGGATATTCAAAAGGATTGTATAAAGATGTTTGTAAAGAATACATTGCAGAACTTAATAAAGAATTAGTTCAGGTAAAAAACTCAATAAAGAAAGAGTTGCAATAATTTTCTATTTAACGTATTGATTGTCCATACGGTCAGTACAATTCAATATATTTCTTATAGGTCTAAGTGGTGGTTTTGCTATCCAAATACACGGCTTGCTGAGATTGTGCAAAAAGCGGGCAAGCTACCGTTTGGATATCCAAATGGTCTGCTTGCTAAGATTATGCATTGCAACTTGGCAAACAAAATTAAGGCACAGCTTTCGGGAAAGTTTCCGTCGGCTGTGCCTTGTTCTCAGTTAAATATTATTTGTGAATTTACAATTTCCGTTGCTCGATTGCGAATATTATTCATCTTTTGCACCCATAACATCATATCGGTTACTTTGAGTTCTTCGGTAATTTTTTCTTCTTTGGCAAGTGCTTTAACGAGTTCAGAGAACATCTTTTCTGCTTGTTCTTCGATGTCGGCAAGGTATGAATTGAGCTGACCGCTTGTCAGCAAATTGTAATAACGCACTTTGTGGTTTTGTTTCAAATATCGTTTGTGCCTCATTGCCCATACACAGATATTCATTTCTTTTTCTTCCGCCGATAACGAAAGATTAGGCAATAAATAATCACCCGCCTGCATATAAGCACCGCCGTTATTTTCAAAAATTGTTTTCATATTAAAACCTCCTTGATTTTTAGTAAGTTCATTATACGAAAAACAAATTAGAATTGCGAATGTGCGGATTATTATTTGAATATGATGTTCGACTATCGGTAAAACTGTATTTTACCAAATCCTATATGAACATCCGCACCATAAAAAACAGATTAACTTTCTTATTAGTCTGTTTTTTTGTTTTACAAGCAAATTGATAACGGGACTTGAAGGCGACCGTTAAGAAAACAGTCCTGTGGACTGTTTTTAGGGAGAGCGTTGATGATATTTATAATTTTTGCAAGCCGCATCAAACGAGGCAGAAAGTTTGCTTATTTTTTAACTAAGTCACTCGCACCATAAAAAACAGATTAACTTTCTTGTTAGTCTGTTTTTTGTTTTACAAGCAAATTGATAACGGGACTTGAAGGCGACCGTTAAGAAAACAGTCCTGTGGACTGTTTTTAGGGAGAGCGTTGATGATATTTATAATTTTTGCAAGCCGCATCAAACGAGGCAGAAAGTTTACTTATTTTTTAACTAAGTCACTCGCACCATAAGAAACGGATTAACTTTTTGTTAGTCTGTTTTTGTTTTACAAGTATGGTAATTTTTAGACTTATTTTTAGACTTATTATTACTAAATCTTTTCTGTAATAAAGGAGAATAATATGGGACTGTTTGATAAATTTAAAAAGAAAAATAACGAAGAATACATTGATGATGTAACTTATATCAGAGATATAAAGCATATTCCGTCAGTGCCTTGGCATCAATATGATGTGCTTTTGGCGGCACAAGGCTACGGATGGGATTATATTATTGATTGGGCAAACTATATGGCAACCACCGACTTAGAACAGATTTCCCAAGTAACAGTAAGCTCTGCAGACAAAAGCGCAGATATTACGGAATCATACATAAAGAGCAACGGTAAATTCAGCGAAACAGAAGAATTAAAAAACGAAGCGGCAAGTCTTTCTGTTGCCGGAATAAGCAAAACTTTAAAAGCACCAATGAAAATAGTATGGTTTAATCAAACACAGGTTTTACGATTCTTTACAATAGTTGATGATGAAACACTTATTAAGAAATACATTGAAACTGTTATTCGTCGTACTTTTGGAACAAACGATGCTATGAAATTGGCAAAACCTATTTTGAAACAGTAAATTTTATTATTTAGCATAATGCATTAGAAAAACATTTATAAAAGTTTGATCAACCTTTGAAAAGGTT
>NZ_JBBNJY010000010.1:0-63806 GCF_040093295.1 Ruminococcoides bili | reverse complement strand
CGATCTACGGCCCGGAAAGATAGGGAGATGCCAACACAGGCGAAACACCTAATCAGGTGTTTTGCACTATATTCCTCCATTAGCTAAACCATAATTTATTAATATTATCCCAACATTTAAAATACAACCCAAAAATCTATTTTAACTTACAAGTCTGTTTATCCTCTTCTTCGGCTTGCAAAAACATAAGAAGAAAACCTGCAAAAAGCAATATGCAGCTGCACCAGATTGTATATTGTTTACAAAATCCGATTATAACATTTTCAATAACCGCTCCGAAAGCAAAGAAGAATATAACTCCGTAGTATATAAGCGATTTTCTAAGACATTCTTTATCTTTATTAAAAATAAAATTAAATAAATTTTGTGTACCTGAACGCAGGTTGCCGATGCACATTGTGGTTGCCGAAGCATTGCCCTTTACTTTTCTGAAACTTTCAACCTGTATACCGCAGGCGAATGAAACAAGCGAGTTCGCAATCATATTGTATTCTTGGGATATAAATCCTACAGAGAATAAAATAATACATTCAAGCAAGACGGTGTATTGTCGCCAATGCAGGATATTGTCAATCGTGCAAAAGCGGTGCACTACCTCCGCAAGAATTATTCCGAACGCAAAGGCAATTACCGGAAAAAGGTACTGCAACATTTTCTCAAAATTTCCTTCCGATAAATTGATTGCAAGCAAAATTATGTTGCCCGTCTGTGCATTTGCAAATACTTCACCGCGAAAAGTGTAAGTATAGGCGTCCATAAATCCGCCCGATACCGCAAGCAATATTGCAAGTCGGCGTGATTCCGAAATCTGTCCTCTTAACTTTTTCATAATCTATTTCTCCTAAAAATTTTTCCAATATGTATTATAGCCTTTTTTGTTAAAAATGCAAGTATATGGATTATAAAACAGAAAATTAAGTTAATCGTATAATTTATAAAAGCAGCGTTAGATATAGTTTAAAACTATATCTAACGCTATTTTTTTAGTATTAACACTTTTTTTACTTTAGCTGTATAATATTTACAGACTTCTTTGAAAGGATTTGTAAATAAATATGAAAACTTCGATAATCGGTTATCCGAGAATAGGTAAACTTCGTGAACTTAAATTTGCGAGTGAAAAATATTTTAGAAATGAAATTGCACAGTCAGAGCTTTTCGATACAGCAAAAAAGTTAAGAACAGAAAACCTTACAGAACAAAAGAACAGCGGGCTTGATTTTATTCCCTCAAACGATTTTTCTTTTTATGACGGAATGCTCGACACGGCTTTTCTTTTGAATGTTGTTCCCGACAGATACAAAAACCTCGGTTTATCTCCACTTGACGAATATTTTGCGGCTGCAAGAGGTTATCAGGGAGAAAAGGGAGATGTTAAAGCTCTTGCAATGAAGAAATGGTTTAATACAAACTATCATTATATGGTACCTGAAATTGACGATAATACGGTTTTGAAATTATCCGATAACAAACCTTTTGAACTTTTTACCGAGGCATTGGATAACGGAGTAAAAACCACTCCTGTAATAATCGGTCCGTATACTTTCCTTGAGCTTGCAAGATATATCGGCACAAAGACCAAAGAAAACTTTTTCGGCAACATTACAGACGCATATATTCAGATTATCGGTAAGTTTGTAACTCTCGGCGCAGAATGGCTGCAGCTTGACGAACCTTGTCTTGTAAAAGATATGAGCAGAGAGAACATAGAGTTCTTTAATTCATTGTACACCAAGATTCTTGAGAATAAAAACGGTCTTAAAATCCGCTTGCAAACTTATTTTGGCGATGTAAGAGATTGCTACAAAGAAATATGCGCTCTTGATTTTGACGGAATAGGTCTTGATTTTATTGAGGGTAAAAAAACACACGAACTTATTGAGAAAAACGGTTTTCTGTGTGACAAAGTGCTATTTGCAGGCGTGGTAAACGGTAAAAACATTTGGAGAAATAACTATGAAAAGACAGTGGAGTTATTAAAGAATTTACAGAATAAATCAATTAATACTGTAATCAATACTTCGTGTTCGTTACTTCATATTCCGTATACCCTTAAAAATGAAGTTAAGCTTTCGGATACATATAAAAAACATTTTTCATATGCAAGCGAAAAGCTGGTTGAATTAAATGAAATCAAAAAAATTATCGAAACCGAGGATTATTGCAATTTACCTGAATATACAGCAAACATCAAATTGTTTTCTGAAGAAAGAAGCGGCTGCAATACAAATGTAAAAGAAAAGGTAAACGCTTTATCGGAAAAAGATTTTACAAGATTGCCTGTATTTACGGAGCGTGAAAAAATACAGAAAGAAGAGTTTAAATTACCGCTTTTACCTACAACAACCATAGGTTCTTTCCCGCAGACTTCCGATGTTCGTCAGACAAGAGCGTCATACAAAAAAGCAAATATTTCCGAAACCGATTATGAAAAGTTTATGAAGTCAAAAATTGCGGAGTGTATTGAGCTTCAGGAAAACATTGGTCTTGATGTACTTGTTCACGGTGAATTTGAAAGAAATGATATGGTAGAGTATTTCGGTGAATGCCTTGACGGATATATCTTTACCGAGAAAGCCTGGGTACAGTCATACGGTACAAGATGTGTTAAACCTCCTATTGTATGGGGTGATATTTCAAGAGCAAAACCAATGACTGTTAAATGGTCAACTTATGCTCAAAGTCTTACAGAAAAGCCTGTTAAGGGTATGCTTACAGGCCCTGTTACAATATTAAACTGGTCTTTCCCGAGAGAGGATATTTCTTTAAAAGAAAGTGCATACCAGATAGCTCTTGCAATTCGTGAGGAAGTTTTGGATCTTGAGGCAAGCGGAATTAAGATTATTCAGATTGACGAAGCTGCTTTAAGAGAAAAATTACCGTTGCGTAAATGCGATTGGAACAAGGAATATCTTGACTGGGCTATAAAAGCATTCCGTCTTGTACACAGCGGCGTAAAATCTGAAACTCAAATTCATACTCATATGTGTTACAGCGAATTTGCCGATATTATTGAGAATATTGACAATATGGATGCCGATGTTATTACTTTCGAGGCAAGCCGTTCTGACCTTACACTTCTTGATGTACTCAAAGCAAAGAAATTCCGTACAGAGGTTGGCCCGGGTGTATATGACATACATTCGCCGAGAATCCCTACAGTTGAGGAGATTAAATCGGCGATAAATAAAATGCTTTCCAAGGTGTCTTATAATAAATTGTGGATTAACCCCGATTGCGGTTTAAAAACAAGAGGTAATGAAGAAACTGTACAAAGTCTGAAAAATCTTGTAAAAGCAACAAAAGAAATCAGGGAAGAAAATAATTTATAATTCAGATGAATATTTTAAAAGTAACCTGTCCATACTCCTTAAAAAGAGAGGGCAGGTTATTTTTATGAAATTACTTATAAAATCACTTTGTATTGCATTTGTACTTACCGTCATTTACTCTGTAATACCGTTTCAGGCAGAGTGCGAACAGATTTCCGAAGAAGTGTTCAGACTGCATATTCTTGCAAATTCCGACAGTGCGGAGGATCAGGCATTAAAGCTGAAAGTGCGTGACGCTTTGCTTGAATATACCGATATGCTTTTTGATAAAGCCGCAGACAGTGATGAGGCAGAGAACATTGCAAGGGAAAATTTAAAAACTTTGCAAACCGTTGCACAAAATGTTGTTTATGAAAACGGATATGATTATAAGGTAAACGCTCAAGTTGTAAAAATGTATTTTAATACAAGATATTATGATAATTATACAATGCCTGCGGGTATATATGATGCATTGAGAATTACTGTGGGTGACGGTAAAGGGCATAATTGGTGGTGTGTAATGTATCCGTCAATTTGTATATCATCTGCGGTCGATACGGATGAAAAGGTGGAAAAAACTTTTTCTGAAAATCAGCAGGAAATCGTTAAAGGAAATGATTATCAATATAAGTTTAAGGTTGTGGAGATATTTGAAAAAATAGTTTCTTTTTTTGAGTAATGTTCTTTAAATGACACACCTGTTATGGTATCATAGTAGTATAATTTATTTACTACACTTGAAACGGGGGATAGATTTGCTTAGATTTGTACTCGGAAAAAGCGGTACAGGCAAAACGGAATACCTGTATAATACGCTTACAAAACTTGCGGAATCGGGAGAAAATCGCATAATTATGCTTATTCCCGATCAGAGTTCTTTTGAAACAGAAAAAGTGTTTCTCGACAGGCTCGGCGCAAAAAAGTGCCAGAATGTAAAAGTATTTGGTTTTTCACGCTTTTGCAGATATGTTTTTGATACGATTAATTTTGAACAGAAAAATGTTATAGATGACAGCACAAGAGCAGTAATTATGAGCCTTGCACTCGAACAGCTTGACACAAGCCTTGAAATGTTTGCAAACAGCAGCGGTAAAAAGAGTGTGATTGAGGCAATGCTTTCTGCGCTTAAGGAATGTAAAAAGGCGAAGATTTCTACCGAGATGTTAAGAAATGTATCGGCTTTGATTGATGATAAAACATTGAAAACCAAACTAAGGGAAACTGCGTTAATAATAGACACTTTTGACGCTATTGTTGAACAAAGTTATATAGACCCACTTGATAATCTTACAAGAGCAGCGGAAATTTTAAAAGAGAAAAATATTTTTGACGGTTTTACGCTTGCTGTAGATTCTTTCAGCGGATTTTCAAAACAACAGCTTGAGGTGTTAAGACTGTTATTTATGCAGTGTGAAAGCGTTTTTGTCGCACTTACATTAAATCCTTTTGAAGATGAACAACAAAGCCTTTTCAGCACCACAAATGATACATATAAAAGTCTGAAAGCTATTGCAAAGGCAGAAAATATTGATATAAAATCGCCGATAAAACTTGAAGAAAATTTCAGAAATGAGAGTGAAGAACTAAAAATTCTTGAAAAGAATTTTTATCAAAACAAAAATAAAAAATATGAGTTAAAAACAAATGCAATAACTGCTTTTTCTGCCGATACCGTGTACGGAGAATGTGAGTTTGTTGCAAAACAGATTAAAAAACTCATTATCGAGCAAGGGTATCTGTATTCTGACATTGCCGTAATTTGCAGAGATATTGCACCGTATGCGGGTGTTTTGAATACTGTGTTTGACAAATATGAAATTCCGTATTTTATGGATATGAGCTACGATATTTATATTAAGCCCGTTATTCGATATGTATGCTCGATTTTCAATGCTGTTTTGAACGGTTGGCAAAAAGATGATTTACTTGCAATTTTAAAAACAGGACTCAGCAATAATTCCGACGAAGAAATATCAGCCTTTGAAAACTATGTTTATGTGTGGAATATTAACGGAGCGGCTTTTAAAAAGCCGTTTGAAAATAATCCCGACGGTTTTTCTGAAAAAATGAGAAAAACTCAAACAGAACAGCTTGAAATGGCTGAAAAAGTAAGAAAAAATCTTGTTGAACCGCTTGTAAAATTCAGAGAGGACATCAAGGATAAAACAGGTAGAGAAATTACCGAAAAGTTATATAATTTGCTTGAACAACTTGAGGTGACAAACGCTGTTTCTCAAATGTTTGACAAGCTGAAAGCCGACGGTGAAATTGCACAGGCAAAAGAGCAAATCAGACTGTGGAATTTGCTTATTGGCACTCTTGACCAAACCGTTGCGGTTGCAGGTGATTTAAAAATATCTTTGAAAAGGTATTTTGAGTTGTTGTCGCTAAGATTGTCGGCACTGCAAATTGCAGATATTCCCCGTACGGTTGACAGTGTATCGGTGGGTACGGCAACCCGTGTAAGACTTAATAATGAAAAAGCCGTTTTCCTTATAGGTTGTATTGACGGAGTATTTCCGGCAGTACCTTCCGCATCGGGGCTTTTTTCTGCATACGAATTAAAAACGCTTATTGCCAATAATCTTCCTTTCGGAGATGAACCTGCCGAGCTTGCGGATTTTGAAAATTATATGGCTTACAAATCCGCAACAGCGCCGTCGCAAAAACTTTTTGTTTCATTCTATAAAACCGACCTTACGGGCGGCACATATATGCAATCTTCAATTATAAATGAAATAATCGCTGTTTTTCCGAATATTTTATTGCACAGAGAAGAAGAGTATTGCTCGGTTGCGGACAGCACATGGGCTATATTGCCTGCGTTTGAGGAGTGTGCAAGAAATTTTAACAGTGACAGCAATGAAGAAAGAGCGTTAAAAAAATATTTTTCCGAAAACGAAATATTTAAAGATAAGTACAGTGCCGTTGCAAACGCAAGCAAAGCAAAGCCTTTTGTGTTTGACGATAAAAGCAATGTAGGTCTTTTGTTTGGCAATGATTTAAACATATCCGCCTCGCAGGTTGAAAAATTCAGTTTATGCAGATTTTCATATTTTTGCAATTACGGTCTGAATGTTCGTGAACGCAGAAAAGCGGAGATAAATCCCCTTGAATACGGTACTTTTATTCATTATATTATGGAAGTATTTTTCAGCAAATACTCTAAAAACGAATTCTCAAATATGAGTGAAGATGAGATAAACAAGGAATGTGACAGTATTCTTGATGATTATGTCAATAAACATTTCGGAGGTTCAAAAAAAAATACTCCCCGCTTTATGTACAGGTTCAATAAGATAAGAGAAAATGTACATTTTCTTGTTTTGCATATCATAGAAGAACTTAAGAACAGCGGTTTTGAACCCGTGGATTGTGAACTTAAAATAGACGGAGATATTCCGGGGTACGAAGTCGTTTTGCCTACGGGGCAGAAAATATTGTTGAGAGGCAGTGTTGACAGGGTAGATATTCTGAAAAAAGGCGAGGAAAATTATATCAGAATTATTGACTATAAAACAGGTTCAAAGGAATTTAAACTGTCTGATATTTTGTACGGACTTAATTTGCAAATGCTTATCTATCTTTACGCCATTACGCTTGGCGGTGAAGAGCGTTACGGTAAGGTTACTCCTGCAGGAATACTCTATATGCCTGCCACCGTAAAGCCGATTTCTGCCGATAATACCATAAGTGACGAGCAGATAAACGAGCAGGTTTCCAAGGGACTTAAAATGAACGGTATGCTGTTAAATTCTCTTGATGTTATTGATAATTCGGATGCCGCTTATATTTCATTCAATACCAAAAATGGAACGCTTACAGCGGGCGGAAGTCTTGCGAGCCTTGAAGAATTGGGTATGATTTTCAAAAAACTTGATATGACGGTTGCCAAAATGGGTACAACGCTTTATTCGGGCAATGTAGAGGCTTCTCCGCTTAAAGGCGGTAAAGATTCCTGCGAATATTGTCCGTATGACAGTATTTGTGCATATCATATGAGTGACTGCAGAAACAGTTTTTCACTTAAAAACGACGAGGTATGCAGAATACTTGAAGAAGAACAGGAAAACGGGGGTGAGGAGTAATGGCTGCTTTTACTGATGCGCAGACCGATGCGATAAATGCTCAAGGCGGCAGTGTGCTTGTATCTGCGGCTGCGGGTTCGGGCAAAACTACCGTACTTATCGAAAGAATTATAAGAATGATAACACGCAGAGAAAATCCCATAGATGTTGACCGATTGCTTATTGTAACTTTTACGAGAGCAGCGGCAAGCGAGATGAAAGAAAGACTTGCCAAAGCCATTAATTCGCTCCTTGAAAATGACCCGTACAATTCTCTGCTTTTGCGCCAGCGACAGCTTATGTACAATACAAGCATATGTACAATAGACAGCTTTTGCGGTTCTGTGGTAAGAGAGTATTTTCATATTCTCGGCGTGCAAAAGGATTTTCGCCTTGCCGATGAAAACGAAATAAAAGTAATCGGCAGTGAGGCGCTTGAAAGTGTACTTGAAGATTTTTACAGAGAAAATACCCCCGATTTTACGGCGCTTGTTGATGCTTTTGCGAATAAAAACGGTGACGATAATTTAAGAGCGGCGGTGCTGAAAATTTCTGATTTTCTTGCAACCCAACCGTTCGGCGAAAAGTGGCTTGACGATATGTTGTTAAAGTACAGTCCCGAAATTCCCGTTGAACAATCGCTTTTTGGCAAAATATTAATTAAATATGCAAGGTCTATGGTTGACCACTCGCTTTTGATTACGATTAATTCAATTAAATTGCTTGATGGGGACGAAAAACTCCGAGATGCAAATTTGCCGCTGCTGCTTGACGATAAAGCATATTTTGAAAAATTGTCGGAGCGTTTTGAGGACGGTTCGTGGGATGAAATAAAAAGATTTGCCGAAACTTTTGTGAAAGGCAGACTTAAAACTCCTAAAGGATATAAGGATGACCCGATAAAAATTTCGATAGCAAATTCCCGTGATGATGTCAAGAAATCGGTTGAAAGTATTTGCAATATCTTTATGTGGAGCAGTGAAGAAATAAAAAACGAGATTGGTTATTTAAGCAAAACAGTTGCCGAGCTTTTTGAGGTAGTGAAAGCGTATTTAAGCAAATTTTCTGAAATGAAGTATGCAAAGAATATTCTTTCCTTTTCGGATGTAGAGCTTTTGACCGTAAAATTACTTGCCGAGCCTTGCGGTGACGGATATACAAAAACCGAGCAGGCAAAGGAAATTTCAAAGCGTTTTGACCAGATTATGGTCGATGAATTTCAGGATGTAAACGATGTTCAGGACCTTATCTTTAAATGCGTAAGTACGGACGAAAACAATATGTTTGTTGTCGGCGATGTAAAACAGAGCATTTACGGATTCAGACAGGCAAAGCCCGAAATTTTTATTGACCGCAAGGATAAATACAATAAATATGACCGAGAAAAAGAGATTTTCCCTGCGGCTATAATTCTTGATATGAATTTCAGAAGCCGCAAAGAGGTTTGTTCGGCAGTCAATTTTATCTTTAAAAATCTTATGACGAAAACTTCGGCAAAAATGGATTACGGTACTGACGAATATCTGAATGTCGGTGCGGCATATCCTACGAGTGACGGCTGTAATTTTGAAGTTGACTATATTCAATATGAAAGTTCGGACGAAAGCGTAGAGAACGAGGCTGTATTTATAGCAAACAAAATTCTTAAAATGAGGGCAGAGGGATTTACCGTAGGCAAAGATAAAAAGCCTCTTGAATACGGTGATTGTGCAATTCTTTTGAGAAGTACAAAGAATACGGCGACTGCCTTTGTAAATATTTTAAACAGCTTTGGTGTGCCTGCAAGTTCAGAGATAAAAGAGAGCTTTTTTGATGCGAACGAAATAAAGGTTATGCTTAACTTTTTGCGCTGCATAGACAATCCGTCGCTTGATATTCCTTTGCTTTCTGTAATGTGCAGTCCTGTTTACAGCTTTACCGTTGACGAACTCGCAAAAATCAAAGGCAACAACAGGCATACTAATTTGTATTCGGCAGTTGCCGCTTACGCTAAAAATGACAGTCGCACAGCCGAGTTTTTCAGGGAACTTAATTTGCTCAAAACATATTCCTGCACCTGTTCCGTTGATGAACTGTTGGGCAGAATTTATGAGCTTACTTCTTTTTCTGCAGTCATTTCCGCAATTGACGGTTCAAAAGGCATAAAAAATCTTAATCTTTTAAGAGAATATGCCCGTGGCTTTGAGTCGGGCGGTTACAGGGGATTGTCGGCATTTATAACATATATGGATAAGCTGATTGAAAACGGTGCCGACCTTGAATCGTCATCGGGTGCAAACGGTGAAACCGAAAACACAGTAAAAGTAATCAGTATTCATAAATCCAAAGGTCTTGAGTATCCTGTCTGCTTTATTGCCTGTTCATCAAAAAAGTTTAATAAAACCGATTTGAGCGCAGATGTGCTTATTGACAGTAAGGCAGGTCTTGGCATAAGGAGAGTTGACGGATTTTGCAGATACAATACATTGCCGAGAATGGCGGTGGGAGTGGAAATATCGGAAAACGAAATTGCCGAGGAGATGCGTGTTCTTTATGTTGCGCTAACCCGTGCAAAAGAAAAGCTGATTGTAATATCATCGCAAAAAGACCCAAAAGATTATCTTGTGAAATTAAATTCAAAACTTGCAGGCGGTGTAATTGACCCGTATGCGGTTATGAAAGCAAGGTCAATAAGCGACTGGGTGAGTATGTGTGCGCTTGTTCATCCGCTGCATAACGAATTGAGAATGAAATTGCAAATAGGTGAATCGGATTTAATGGGCACGGCATCGGAAGAATTGCCGTGGCAGATTAATTTTATAAGTCCGTATGATTTTGTAAGTGAAACAGATGAACGAAGTAATGATGTAAAAAATAATTCCGATAACGAAACATACGATAATTCCGTAATAGATTTATTAAAAGAGAGAACAGGTTTTGTATATAGAAATCAAGCTGTTCTAAAAATTCCTCAAAAAGTCAGTGCCTCTGAGCTTGCCCATAATGAGGGCGACAGCTTTGATAAAATTTTCCTTAAACCTGCATTTATGTCTAAGGGGAATACATCGGCTGTTGAAAAAGGTACGGCTCATCATAAATTTTTGCAGTTTTGCAATTTTAAAGATGCTAAAAATAATTTGCAGGCAGAACTTGACCGACTTTTATCAGAAAATATTTTGACGCAAGAGCAGTTTGACGCCATTAATAAAGATGAAATTCAAAAATTCCTTGACGGCAGTCTTGCAAAGCGAATTACAGCTTCGCCGTTAATTATGCGCGAAGAACGCTTTACCGTAAATATCAAAGCAGGTATGCTCGACAGCACGCTTGAGGGCAATTCTGCCGACACAAGAGTGGTAATGCAGGGAGCTGTTGACCTTATTTTTAAAGAGGATAACGAACTTGTTGTGGTTGATTATAAAACTGACCGTGTTCGTGATATAAGCAGATTGAAAGAGCTTTATGCTAAGCAGTTAAATCTTTACAAACTTGCGGTAGAGGAGTTTACCGACTATAAGGTAAAAGAATGTATAATTTATTCAATTCACCTTAACGATTATATTTCGGTCGACTGCTAAATAGACAATTAACGGGAAATATGGTATTATTTTACAGGGTGATATTTTGAAACTGACAATACTCGGCACAGGGTGTGCAAGCGTAACCGACTGTTACAATACTTGCTTTGTGCTTTCGGATAACGGGCAGAATTTTATGGTTGACGGCGGTGGCGGAAATACGATTTTTAAACAGCTAAAGTCAGCGGGAATCAACTGGAAAAGCATAAGACATATTTTTATTACACACAAGCATATGGACCATTTATTTGGTATAATGTGGTTTGTACGAATGATTTGCCAACATATAAACCGCAATACATATGAGGGAGAGGCGTATATTTACGGTCATGACGAAGTAATAAAAATCATCGGAGAAATTGCAAATCTGCTTTTACTTAAGCGTGAGCTTGATTTAATAGGAGATAAACTTCATCTTGTAACCGTTGAGGACGGAGAAGAGCTTGAAATAATATGGCATAGGGTGCAGTTCTTTGATGTTGAGTCGGTAAAGACAAAGCAGTTTGGTTTTACCATGCAGTATGGCAATGGCAAAAAACTCACCTGCTGTGGTGACGAGCCGTTTCACGACTGCGAAAAAGAATATGTCTATGGCAGTGAATGGCTTTTGCACGAGGCTTTTTGCCTGTATTCGCAGGCGGATATTTTTCAGCCGTATGAGAAAAATCATTCTACAGTCGCAGACGCCTGTAAACTCGCAGCAGAGTTAAAAATAAAAAATCTTATTTTATATCATACGGAGGATAAGAATTTGCAAAACAGAAAAACTCTGTACTATAACGAGGGCAGAGAGTATTTCAGCGGAAATCTGTATATTCCGAATGACCTTGAAGTGTTTGATATTTTGTAAAGTGTTGGTTTGGAATGAATTTTGAAAAACAGTAAACTTTTATAGTTGCTTTGCAAAGTATTCTGCTAAACAATAATTTCAAAAAACTTTTAACTAAAAAGACATTTAAAATCAAAGCAAAAATAAAGGCTGTTGCAAATTACTGCAACAGCCGATTTTGTTATCAGTTAGCTTTTTGTGGGAGTTTTACTCGTGACATTATCTTACCGCAGGCAAGAATAAGTAAAATTTCAGGAATACATTTAACAGCCTGACTGATAAGTCTTGCTGAAAGGTAAATGAAATATGACTTGCCCGAAGAAGTGCCATACAAGAAGAAGAGCCAATATGCGGAAAGGAAGATTTCAACAGCAATGCAGTTGATAACCCAAGCAATGACTACCTTTGGAACAGTTACTTCGTTCTTATAGAGAAATAAACCGTAAATAAGGCCTGTAAGAATACCGTTGATTGTAAAACCGGGGAAGTAAGCACCGCCTGTCGGATTCATAATGAATGAAAGAACATCACCAAGCATACCGACAATCATAGCAGGTACAGGGCCAAACATCGAGCCTGTAATTGCTATCGGCAAAAATGCACCGCTTAATTTTACATTGTTGCCAAAGAAAGGCAAGGTGCTGTTGCCGATGAATCCGAGGATGATTCTAAGAGCAAGCAACATTGCAATCATGGCAAGTGACTTAACTGACTTTAGTTCTGTAAAAGAATTATAGAACTTTTTAGAAATTGACATATATTTTCCTCCTAAAGATTTTTTCGGTGTTGCTTTAGGAGAAAAATAAAAGCGGACAGAAATTCTGCCCGCTATCAGTCCCAAAGTAACAGCGGGATGCGAAACTTGTACCGCAGGATACCCTTTCGTTTTTGTGGCAACTCCCCGTCCACAAAACACTTTACGCACAAATTTCTACTCTGTTAAGCAAAAATGCTTACGAAGTACATTATATCACTATGTCGAAAAAAGTCAAGCCTTTTCAGCTTTTGAATTACGCTTTTTTGTAAAAGCCGTATTCATACGAACAATCATATTTGAAAGCGGCTTGTAAATAATCATAGCTATAACTGCATCAACTATACCTTTAAATAAGGTAAAAGGCACATTAAAGATGATTAAAGATTTGAGCAATGTGTCTGAAGACGGAAGAAGTAATTTGTACATATTTACAATTACATTCATATCACCGCCTGCCCATAACTCGGCATAAACAGGATAAACTATAAAGTAGTTTGTAACTACGCTTAATACAGCCATTGCAAATGCACCTGCTGCGCAACCGATTAAAGCGCCTTTTTTAGTTTTGTTATACTGATAAATAATGCCTGCAACAAATACAAAAATAGCACCGAGTATAAAGTTTGAAAATTCACCGACAAACATTGAACTTGATACAGGTAAATGAATAAGATTTTTAAGCAGGCAAATAATTATGCCGTACTGCGGGCCCAACACAAATGCGCCGATGAGTTCGGGCAGATCCGAAAAATCAAGTTTTAAGAATGACGGTACAAGCGGAATAGGAACTTCAATGTACTGAAGTGCAATGGCAACGGCAGTTAAAAGTGCCGTTACGGTGATTTTGGTTGTCATAATTTTTTGACTGTTTTGTGCTGTTCTCATAGAACACACTCCTTAGAAATAAATTCAGATGTCCCGAGAAAATAAAAATCCCCGCTACTGCCGTAACGGGGAAATTTTCTGCACAAAAGGTTCAACAAAGCCAAAGGCAATGTTGATTGTTTGCGTTTCTTCTTTCATCCGGACTATACCGTCGGTGTCTGAATTTCACAGACTCGGCAAGCAAATTGCTTGTTCGTGGACTTTTACCACCGGTGGAGAATTTCACTCCGCCCCGAAGACAACTGTTAATTATATTATAATCCTTATGTTTGATTTGTCAATATGAAATAAGATTTGTTTATGTAATGCACAATTTTTGAAACAAACATTTATTATATTAATTTATATTGACAACGAATTATTTATACCTTAAAATAAAATTAACATATTGTGAGGTGAGTGTATGAAAAAATTTCTGATTTTTTTAATTTCAACTCTTATTTTACTTGTCGGCTGTCAGAGTAACAAGGTCAATAATGATGTATATTTTGATAAAATTACCAGTATTTCTTGGCTAAAACCTGATGAAAATGAAGTCAATTTTAATAAAGAAGATTCAGAGAAAATACTTGATATTCTTTCTAAAGCCGAGTTGTCATCGGATAACGAAGAAAGGGACGGCGGGTTATGGCTTAAGGCATATACTGATGATAACGAAAAATACAGTATTACGATATGCGGTTATAAAAATATCAGTTTTAGTTTTGATTCGGAGCACAAGTACAAAATATCCGAAAGCGATTACGATACTATAAACAATTTAATAGATTTATACAGGTAATATTAAAGCCAATTAATCAATATGCGATTAATTGGCTTTTGTTATTAATTATTTATGCCTTTTAAGAGTTCTTAAAAACTTTTTATCATCATCTGTAACCCGTCTGCTTTCAATGCACTTTTGAATAGCTTTATTAAAAGTAGCGTCATTAAGGTTATTGTTCAGAAAATATTTATGAGTTTTTTCTTTTTGCTTTGCATATGCTGTTGCAAGCATCCATGCTTGCGCCATTAAAATATAATATTTATCACTGTTTACGCTGTCACAACGAGCAAGCACATCGTCTATAAATTCACTCTCAAGGTAATAATTAAGCATAATTACAAATGCAAAGCGAATGTACCACTCATTTTTGCTTTCTAAGTAATTTGCAAGGAAGTCAAAAAATTCCTTTTTATATTTATTGACTTCCTTAAGTCCCGCACAAAAGCCGTCACAAACTGCCCAATTATTTATTTTGGGGACAAAAGCATTTACAAGAGAAACAAAATCGTCAAAACTTTCGGTTTTTATCAGTCCCATAACAAGGGCGGAGATAATACGCTGCTCATAATATTCTGTTTGAGAAATATCAAGAAATTCCCGTGCATTGCCTTTTGAAATTTCTTTTGCAATTTTGCGCATTATCGGCATACGAATTCCAATAATGCTGTTGCTTTCGGTATCGGGAACAAGCGAAGAATGAAAATCTCTGTATTTTAAATCTGCATTGCTTTTAAGGTACTCGGTAAGATTATCGTAGTCATCCGCTGACCAACTGTCAAGTGTAAACATCAGCGTTCCTCCGGTTTCAGGGTATTCTGAATTACCTTGCGTCTTACCTTTTCAATCTTTTCTTTTGCATTACTGTTTTTTATGCTTTTCTGCCATGACGGAATCTGAATTAAGCCGACTATTGTGCCTATTCCGTATGCAATATGGAGCATAGGGAAGATGAACGGCAAAAGTACAAACTGCGGCTGAACATTTTTCATTGTACAGCAACCGACTGTATTTACAATGTCAAACATTCCGTAAACTGCAAGCAAAACATATAAAAACAGCGGAAGTCCGAGAAATGCGAGGATAGAACAGAACAGCAATGCCATTACGAAAAGAAACGGAGCAAAATGAAAATAGGAAAGACAACCCGGACATTCCGATAGGGTAAGTCCTATCCACCTGCCGTTTGAATATTTTTGATGAACCATATATTTAAGGTTGTTTCTTGCGTGCTGATATGACACAATGTCAGGGCAACAGCACATCTTATAGCCTGCTTTTCTTATGCGGTAGTGAAACTCATTATCCTCTGTTCTTCCGAGATTTTCGTTAAAACCGCCGACTTTTGCGATTACTTCTCGTCTGTAAGCAGCGTGAAAAAGGCTGTCGAGGTATTCTTTTTGTGCAGACGGTCTGCGATATGAGGCTACCGAACTGCCGAAAAGCGAGTCTTCGGCAGCAAGTAAAGTGAGTTTCCATGAAGAGATGTCGGATGTAATGTTTGGTCTGCCGCCGCCGACTACATTCTCACCGTCTTCAAGATTCATAATATTTCGTGATACAAAATCTTTTGGAATACGGGCATGGGCGTCAACTCTTATTATTACATCGCCACGGGCAGTCATCAAAGCGGCATTCCATGAACTCGCCTGATTTTTTTTCATACACTGTACAATGGAAATATTGCGGAATCCGTAACCGGTTTCTTTGAATTTTTCCATCATTTCATAGGTTTTGTCGGTGGACATACTGTCAACAAATACAACCTCTATTTTGCTGTGAGGATAGTCCTGTAAAGAAATATCCTTAAAAAGTCCGCTAAGAGCGTCCGCCTCGTTGTAGGCTATCATACACAGAGAAACTATCATAGTTAATTCCTGCCTTTTTCAATTGATATAAGCCACTTTGCAGAGGTAGCAAAGGAAGTTGAAATATAAGGTAATACATAAAATGCCGGAACAACAAAAAAGCAAAGTGCAATCCAACCGGCAAAACCGAAATACAATTTCATTGTGTTGCCAAAGTTTTTAACAAACATTTTTACGCCTTTGCCAAAGCAACAAAATACATTTGAATTTGAATCGTCAATAAATAAAAACATAGCATAATTTACGAAGAACAAATAAACAAATGAAATCAAAAGTACCGATACAGCGCCGAATACAATATTTAATACGGCAGTTATAAGCGTAGTAAGAGCGGTATTGCTTGTTTTAAGCGAATCTGTAATCATAGTTACAAGGTAACCGAAGTCAAATGCGAAAAACGCCAAAGACAGAATTACAACAAAAATAAGATTAAGCAAGATAGTCTTAAAATACAATTTAGGTGATTTAAAAAAGCTGAATATTTCCCAAAAGCTCGGTATTTCATTGTGAGCAACAGTATAAACAGATTTAAAAAATCCGTTTATAAGAGGTGTTAAAAAGAACATTACAACCAAATCTATTATGCTTATAAGAGTAAAAGTAAATTCTTTTCCCGATTTTGCCATACCTGTGGCAGTATCAAGTGACTTTGTAATTAACTGAACTATACTTCCCATACTATATATTGCAATCATTACGGCAGATATTGTAAGAACCATTGCAATCAGAATTATCCATGAGCCTTTTAAGGAGGTCAGCGCCTGATTTTTTATAAGTTTTTCTTTATTCATAAAAAAATCCTTTGTTAATTAAAGTGTGTCTATACAACAATATAATTTATTAATTTTCGTTGTCAGAAATACCGCAGTACATTCTGTACATTGCCTCAAGGCAGATTTGTGCGTGGGTAAAGAATTTTTCTTTATCAATGCTTTCGTCTGCATTGTGCATATTAACCTCATCATCTTTAAAAGCAGGGCCAAATGCAAGACCTTTACCGCCGAGTTTTCTTGCGTAAGTTCCGCCGCCTGTGGTGTAAAGTTCGGGTTCTTCGCCTGTTACTGCTTTATATGCGCCCGAAAGGAGCTTAACAAGCTCACTGTCCTTTTCAATGTAAAGAGGTTTTTCGTGGTTAAGTACCTTAACATCTAATTTATTATGTTTAGCTGCATATCTGAACTGTCTGTAAACACTGCCGCCTGTAATTGAAACAGGATAGCGAATGTCGAATGCGGCTCTTGCCTCATTACCCTCAATATGAATATAACCGAGGTTTACGGTAAGGTCACCGGAAATACTGCAATGAGTTTTAAGTCCGAGGGAACAACCGTCGGTTTCGTTTCCGAGGGCAATATCAATAAAGTCACAAATTGCACCGATTTCGGTTGATGTATATGCCTTTGCAAGAAGTTCAACAAGCGCTGCTGCGGCATTAAATCCTTTATGCGGTTCGCAGGCATGAGCGGCTTTACCGCGGCTGATTACCATAAGACCGTCAATTGTTGAGTTGAATTCAAAATTACCCTCTGTCTTTTTTGAAAGCTCAAGAAGATTTTGCTCATCATAGTTTGAAGAATCAAGCAATGCATAGGCAATATCGGGTACGGCGTTTATTGCTTTTCCCGAATGTAGCTGTGAAAGTACGGTTGCGAGGTTTCCTTTTGTGCTTACTTCAATCTGTAAAATACCTTTTTCGGCATAGCAAATACCGTAATCACTGTCGGGAGTGAAAGAAAGGTCGGGAACAGGCATTTTTTCAAAATAGCCGTCAATATCTTCCATACCGCATTCTTCGCTTGTACCGTAAATGGCACGGAGAGTATTTACACCGTCAATACCCTCTTCTTTTAAAGCTCTAAGACAGTACAATGTAACGAGTGCGGCACCTTTGTCATCGGCTATTCCTCTGCCGTAAAGTCTGCCGTCCTTTTCTGTCAGAGAATAGGGGAGTACGCTCCAATTATTGCCTGCGGGTACAACATCAAGATGGCTTAAAACACCGCAAAGTTTACCCTTGCTGCCAAGCTGAATGTGCATACTTTCGTCGGTAACCTGTTCGCCTGTAAGACCAAAGTCATTTGCTCTCTTGAGCATAAAATTTATTGCATTCTGACATTCTTCGGGCTTTTCGTTTGCAACCGATTCAAAGCCTATGAGCGTGTTGAGATCTGCAAGAAGTTCGTCTTTATATTTTAATATTTTGTCACCAAACATCATTTTAAAATCCTCCGAATGTAATTATTTCCTCTTTTTTATTAATCTGAATATAATTATTGATAAAATGTAAACAGCAAATGCTGCGGCTGAAAGTACAGAAATAAGAATACCTGTGGAAAGTCCCGGAGTTTCGTAAACAAACTCAATACTGCATTTTGTATTTTCGGGAATATAAACAGCCATAAGTCCGTTATTTACTTTTTCTATATCTGTTTTGTTACCGTTTACATATGCCGTAAAACCGTCACTGTAAGGAACGCTGAAGAAAAGTAAATTTTCGTTGCCATCCGTATTATCAAACTCGGCAGTAAAGCCGTTATTAGTGTATTTAAATTCCGAACAAGAATTATCGGCGTGGCTTTTACAAATCTTTGTATAGGTGTCTTTATCGTAAGAATAATCGTTAACCTTACTTGTAAATTTTTCGGGTGTTTTACTGTACAAATATTTATAATCTTTATCGGAATATCCTGTAACAAAGGCATATTTTTGCATCTGCTCACGGCTTAAAACCATTGAGTACAGAATAGCCTCGGTTTTGTGAGAATTTGTAATAAGGTCAAATTCTTCGTTTGTAATGAAAGAATCATAGGTAAAGCCCATCGGAATGTAGCAGGTGTTTTCGTAAATTCTGAAACCGTTTTCCGCTTTTAAGAATTTCCAGTAAGGCATTTTTGTTTTGCCGTCTTTTTCTGTAAATGACTTTGAAATATCGGCATCGTCACCCATATAATCAAAAAGATATTTACAGCTTAATAAAGAGCGTATGCCGTACATATTTGTTTCGGGGCGTGAGGCAACATCTCTGGTCATTCCGAGAGAATCGTAGAATTCCATAATTGAAGGTGAAACCGAACTTTGGAAACAATTAATGGATTTAATCTGCCAAAACATTGCCGTGTTATCGGGACATTCGTAAAAATCACTTCTTACGCTGTCATCGTCAAGGTCTTCGATATGAATAGTGTCACGCTTGTTTATTATATTTTCTTTTATCGGCTTTATGGTAGAGCTGTATGCGGTTCCTGAGCCGATAATAAATCCGCTTGTGAGCAGAATTGTAAAGCAAAGTGTGACGGTTGTTGTAATATAAAATGCTTTTGTATGGAAACCGAATTTTTTAAATATAAGCACAAATCCTAAAATGCAAACAACTGCAATGAGTGCGTATATCCAAAATCTTCGTGTGTCGCCCGCAATACCGATTGACCATTCATCTGTTTCGACATCGTTTGTAGTAACGGTGGTAATTTTGGGCATAAATCCTATAAGAACCGTCATAGCAAGGGTGATTCCCGTTGACCATCTTATAGCCCTGCCCCAATCGGACTGATGACTTTCAAATGCACGGATTGTGGCAAGTGTGAGCATCAGTACAAGCATATAGTACCATCTTGCATAGTAAATTGAGCTGTTGAGCATTTGGAAAGCGGAGTTTAAAACAGGGACAAATGCCATAATTATAAGCAGACTGATTATTTTCTTTATCCAGTCACGCTTTTTTAATTGCAGATAAGCAATTGCTCCCGTCATACCGACAAGCGGTAGCCAACCTGCGACAGAAGCCCAATTACAGTTTGAATCGGGCGTAAATGTCGGGAATGCAGGCATATCGGCAGGGAAGAAAAAGCTTGCAATCGACAGCCAGTATCGTTGCGGACTGCTGTGAACAAGTGCGTCCCAACCGTTTGGCAGAGTGTTGAGTCGAGGATTGCCCATAATGCCGAGAACCGACGGCAAAAGTATGAAAGCAGATGCAAGAAAACCTGTTAAAACCTCTACCGCAAGAAGTAAAAATTCTTTTATAGAAAATTTATATGTTTTTGTAAATACAAGCATAAGGAAGTAGATAATCACAAACAGAACTTGTCCCGTAAAGAAGTAGTAATTAACTACGCAGGCGCAGAACACTGCCGGAGCAAAAATGCCACGCTTTTTATCAAATAAAAATGAATCCAATGCCGCAAGCAGTAACGGAAACATTATCATAGGTTCATGAAAATGGAAAAAGAATATATTATAAATCGAAAAACCCGAGAATGCATACAGAAGTCCGCCGATAACGGCAAATTGCCCGTGTCGTACATATCTTTTTAAATAAAGATATGCCGAAAGCGAGGCGAGCGATAATTTCAGAATTAACAACGGGCCTATAAGATAGGGAACAGCCTCACTCGGAAACGGAATTGTCAGCCAAAAGAACGGACTGCCCAACAGATAAAAGCTGTAACTTGAAATTAAATCGGAACCTAAGTCCGTAGTTGTATTCCACCCGAGATTACCGCTTTTTATCGCATCGTGTACCATTTGGTAAAACGGAATTTCCTGTACATTAAAGTCACCGTAGTAATAAAAAACTCCGCCGTCAAAAATAATAAACGGAATAATAAGCACACAGGCAGTTACCAAAGCTATCAAAAAAGCCTGTAATCCAAAGTGATGATTTTTATTTGTGTGTCTTTCAAGTTGCCTGCCCATATTATCCTCCATAAAGGGTTAATATTAAAATCAAAATTCTTTACAAAGCCTTTAAATACGGCTATAATTATATTAAAATTTATACTTAATATTTATTATACCACATTGTATGGCAATTTGCACTATATTTTTGGAAAAAACAGGAGAAAACAGCTATGGAACAGTCGAATTTTTATGCTATGATGTCAAGAATGAAATACATAAATCGCTGGGGACTTATGAATAATACAAAATATGAGAATTTAAGCGAGCACAGTTTGCAGGTTGCAATGATTGCGCACTGTCTTGTGCTTATTCATAACAAAAAATTCGGCGGTAATCTGAATGCTGAAAGAGCAAGTGTTCTTGCGATTTTCCACGATACCACAGAAATTATTACAGGAGATATGCCGACACCGATAAAGTATTTTAACAATACAATAAAAGATGCATACAAAGAAATTGAAAATGCCGCCGCCGACAGACTTTGCTCACTTTTGCCCGAAGATTTCAGAAAAGATATGGAAGAAATTATAAAACAAAGCGGTAAAGATGACCTAAAACTCAAAAGGTTTGTTAAGGCAGCCGACCGATTTTCTGCTCTTATAAAGTGCATAGAAGAACTGCGTATGGGAAACGAAGAATTCAGAGAGGCTAAAAACGGCATAGAAAAATCAATTTCCGATATGAATATGCCTGAAGCAGATGTGTTTACAAATGAGTTTTTACCTGCATTTTCACTTTCTCTTGACGAAATGCAGTAAAAAAACCTCTGATATTTACATAATTTTACAAAATTATAAAATATCAGACATAAAATTCTTATTTAGAATTAATTATTGTGCTTATATGGTATAATTATTAAATTAGTTATGCTCGGATTGTAACATAATTAAATCTTTGTTTTTCGGAGGAATGTTATGGCAAATCACGATAACAATAACGAAATAAAAGAAGGTTTTGTCGATATAAGCTCTAATAAGCAGGTAAATAAAATTTACAAAAAGAGGGGCAGAGCAATTAGAATAACATCAATTGTTCTTTCAATTCTTTTGCTTATCGGCGGCAGCGGACTTCTTTATTATTATTCGGTTCTTAATTCGCTTAAGTTTGTTGATATTTCGGATAATAATTCAACGAAAGCCACTTCAAGTACATTGCCTACATCTGACGGTACTTTCAGCAAGTCGCAGCTTAGCAATGATGAATTGCTTGAAGATTCAAAAGTCCTCAATGTTATGCTGTTCGGTGAGGATAATGCAAAGGGAGAGAAATTCGGCCGAAGCGACTCAATGATTATGTTGTCTATTGACAACCGTCACAAAAAGCTTAAGATGACTTCTTTCCAGCGTGACAGTTATGTATATGTTGACGGTTACGGTTATGACAAACTTACAAATGCCTATGCTTACGGCGGTCCGAAACTTACAATTCAGACTATTGAATCAAACTTCGGCGTAAAGGTTGACCGTTATGCGGTTGTTGACTATGCAAGTTTTATTGATATTATTGATGTTCTCGGCGGTATTGACCTTGAGCTTACTCAGGACGAGATTGATTACATCAACTATCAGCTTTACAAGAACAAGCAGTCGGATACCCGTACAACAATAACTGACGCACCGGGCAAGGTTCACCTTACAGGTCAGCAGGCTCTTTGGTATGCAAGAAACAGAGGTCTTGATTCTTCCGAAGAAGGAATCGGTATTGCCGGTGATGACTGGGACAGAACATCCCGTCAGCGTAAGTTACTTGAAACAATGTTCAACGATATGAAAGGCGCTGACTTAACTCAAATAATTTCAATCGTAGGTAAGGTTGGCCCTCTTGTTACAACAAACCTCAAGAAAGATGAAATTACAGCGCTTGTATCACATTCAATGACATACCTCACATATTCGGTTGAACAATACACAGTACCTGAAGAAGGTCAGTGGTATTATATGAACGATACTCCGGTAGGTTCGGTAATTGCATTCTCGGATCTTGAAACCCAGAGAAAACTTTTTGCGGAGTTTATTTATGAGGAGCTTATAACAGGAAATACAACCTCAACAAGTTCAAATTAATATCTAACATAGGTGCTGCATCCTAAACGGGTGCGGCACTTTTTAATTTATAGATTTAAGTTTACATATCTGCCCGAGAGAAATCTACTAAGCAAAGCACTTGCGTATTCATTGCACTGTACAAAAAACGCTTTAGCAACAATTAAACTTGCTAAAGCGTTTTCTTTATTAAACTACCGAATAAATTTTGTAACCGTCAATTTCAGTTTCAAGTTTATAGAAATAACTTTTGTTTTCTTCTGTCGAGTAATATTTCTTTAAGTAGTTTTCTTTTTTATAGGTGATGTAGTTGTCAATAACATAAACATTTTTTATACTTATAGCCGCCCGGTACACACTGTCTGCTCCCTTTTTGTTGAGCACCGAATTATGATGCATATATCCAAAGCTGTCAACATTGCTCAAATATGAGGATTTAAAGCCCCACATAGGATGGACATAGTTTGTTGAATATTTTGTGTATTCAATTGCAGTCTTTGTATCAAGTATATAGAATCTTTCGGGATGTCTTTCAACCTCAACATACAGTCTGCTCGGTCGGCTTTTGGTATCTATGTTGTTGTGCAGGTGTGACTGATAAACAAGGCAGTTTACAAGCAACAGTGTTACAACAAGCATAGCCGATACAAAGAAAGTTCCTTTTCTTGCGGCTTTCAGCATTGCATTACAACCGTCTTTAAACGCTGTAAAATCTATGCTGTACAAAAGTACGCAATAAGCCATTATCCACGAAATATATACAGTGTAATAGTAACTGTTGAACAAATATCTCAGTAAAGAGTTTGAAACAATGAGCTGTAAAGTTATCAGGATAGGGAAGAACATATGAGTTTTCTTGTGAAAAACAAGGAACAGTGTAACGAATATAATGTAGATTATGATAAGCATTGCGTCATTATCAAACGAGGCAAGACTTACTCCGCTTGATGAAAGAAAATCCACAAAGCTGTCCCAAATTGTAATAAGATTGTTGTTCTGCTTTTGCAGTGAATCAACAAGTTTTAACGCATCAAGATTAATCGGTGTGCTTTCATCGTAATAACCGTCTTTGAGAAGTTCGTACTCTGTTTTTGTTATTCCCACATTGCTAAAAGCCTCTTTGTTCTTGCTGTAATCGGGATAAGGAAAATTAGCGATTTTCTCTGTCAGTTGATGGTATTCATAGTTGCCTTTTAAAGTATCGTTTTGAGTATTGACTGCTACGGAGTAGTTATGCAGAGCAAAAGTCAAAGCCGTAATAAGAACGAATAAAATGAGAAAAGGTCTGAAATACCACATAAACTTATGAAATTTGATTTTATATTTACCTTTTGCAATAAGGTCGGCAATAAGATAAACAATCGCAAACGCCAATGCAACAAAGAAAAGTTCAAAGCAGTAGAACGAGCCAATCAAAATTTCAATTGCGCCAAGCAGACACATAAATCTGTATCTTTTTCGTCTGATTGCATTAAACATAAGCAGAAAACCCGCAGTAAGCATAATAGCGGATGTCTTTTGACTTGCTATGTCTGCATAGTGGTTAAGTGCAAATAAAATGTTTAAAAATACAGAAAATACAATTCCTATTTTGTATCCGAATTTATCGGTCAGCGCATAGGTGATAGATGAAAAGGCAAGCCAGCCGAATATTACCTGTGCAAATACAAAAATATTGATTGTGGAAAAAATATATTGAATACTGCTTACAGCAAATGCGAGTAAGTAGTTGACTGTATTGTTGTACGGTATGTGATAATGTGAAATAAGCAGAGAATTTTCATAGTCTTTGTAAGAGTCGTATGAAAACGAAGAAACATATATGCAAAAAACCATTATCAAAGCATTTACTGCAAAGGAAACAAATAATTTATTTTTAAATAATTTAATAAAAAATTTTTTCATAAATGATTTATCCTTTTAATGTTTTTGTGTCTGTGGTTATCAGCGAATACCCCTGCTCTTTTGCTCATTTATAATAAGCTGAATGTTAGCCTGCTCATATTCGTTAAATGTTACATTCTTAGAAAACTCAGAAGAAGTGTAGCGTGGTGTGTACCATGACTGTGAATTAAAGTAAGCGGAAAGCTCCGGGTCGGAGAATATCCAGCCTCTCTTAGCGTAAATTTCATTGAGTGCAAGCTCAAGATTGTTGTCGCTAAGGTCTTTTACTTCTGACTGACTGATATATGAAGAATCGCTGTTTGCAAAGATAAAATTGTTTTCGGTCGCAGAACTCTGACTTGATTCTTCTGGTGCTGTGGTTTCGGGTTCAACATACTCTTCGCCGAGTGAAATATCAAGTGTAATTACAGTGCCCGGTTTTGCCTTTGTGCCTGATTCGGGACTTTGAGAAATTACATATCCCTCGCTGTAAAGTGTGCTGTAAAGGTGATTGCCCTCCGCAACCTTAAAGCCTTGCTCCTCAAGTTTATTTTTAGCGCTTTCGTAGTCATATCCGACAACTGAACTAATCTCTTTTTCCGCAACGGTTGTAGGTTGAGTAGTCGGTGCAACCGTCGTAGGAGGCACGGTAGTTGCCGCTGTTGTTATCTCGTCTGCCGTGGCAGGCTTTGTATTATTGATTTTTTCAGCAAAAATCTCATTGTAAACAATGCATCCGACAAAGGCGAGAACTGCAAGTATAATAATTACGCTGACCGTGATTATTGCAATTGCAGCGCCCTTTTTGCGTGGCTTTTCGTCCGTCTCTGCATTTTTTGCGTTTTTAGATTTATAATCAATCGGAATACTGCTTTTGATTTCATTCTTTTCGGGTTTCTGCTTTACAGGTTCCGGTTTCTTTGTTTCGGTTTCCGAAACGGTATTTTTTACAGGTTCTGCCTTTTTGCTGTCTGTATCGTCAATGTCATCAAAGAACGAACCGTAATCCTTAGTAGATGCTTTTACTTGGGTATCGGGCTTTTTTGTTACCTCGTACTCGTCAAAAACATCGTTTGAAATAGGAACAACGGGAGCAACCGAATTTTCTTTTTCAGCAGTCTGCGGTTTAATTTTTGCGGTATCTTCCGAATTTGTTTCCGTAACCTTTGCTTCATCTTCCTTAACAACAGGTACATCGGGTTTATTTTCAACAGGTTCTTTTGTTTCTTCCGGCTGTGTGGATTTTTCTGTATTGTCTTCTGCTTTTTTGTCCTTTTCGGCTTTTTCTGCCTGTTCAAAAAGCGTCGGCACTGCGCCCGTTACTGCGGGAGTTTCTTTTTCTTCCTGTTTTTCCTGTGCTTTTTCGGGTTCTGCAGTAAGTTTTCCGCAAGACGCAAGCAAAGCGTTTTTCATATTAACGGCATTTTTCCATCTGTTTTCGTTTTTCGGCTGAATAGCTATAACGATAATACTTTTCAGCTTTTCGTTGCCGTTTTTAGGAGCGGTAATTGCCGTACCGTCGGTACGAATTTTAACAGCCTCCGATTTTGTTGTAAGACCGCCCTCGAAAGGTAAAGCCTTATTGTTTGCAAGACAGTACATAATAAGACCTACGGAGTAAATATCTGTAGTAAGGTCAGGATTTCTGCCTTCTGCAACTTCGGGTGCTGAGAAGTCAAGGTCAGATGCTTTACATTCAAAATCGGAAAAACCTCCGAGCTTGTACTTACCGTCTGCGGTTACAAAAATATTTTCCGGGCGGATATTGCCGTGAAAAATATTTTTTTCTTCGAGAAACATAAGAATTTCAGCCATCTGCAAGCCGAAATCGGTAATTTCGTCGTCAGTAAAGTTTTTACTGCGCATTACTTTTGAAAGAGGTTCAAGTTCCTCTGTAGCAATATACATATCTGCTTTTTCTTTTGACGGATTATCATAAAGATAAGCGCCAAAGCAGGTGAAATATTCTTTTTTATCAGCTATGGAATTGAGAAAATTAACTTCATCTTCAAAAAAATCGGCTTTCTCATTGCTGTAGTGATTACCGTATGCAAAAATATGGAACAGGTTAGCGAAAACCTCGCCGTTGCTGTCTTTTTTTACAATTCGATATTTATTTTGCCCTTTCTTTTCGGAAACAAGCGAAGTAATTTTCCAATCTTTTAATTCTTCCGGTAATTTAATACCTCTGGCCATTTTTACACATCCTATCTATTACACAAATGTATTGTTTTCATATACCTTCAATACGGCACACTTCCGTATTATGCTATTATATCATATTACAGGATTTTTTTCTATATTTTTTTCTGAATAGTTTATGAATATTTTGTAAACAAACTTGTAAATTTTTACAAAAAACAGAGCTTTGATTCAAAAACTCAAAGCTCTGTCATATTTTGTATAAAGAAAATGTATAAAGAAAAATAATTAGTTCTGTTCTAAATGTTTGGATAATATTAATAAATTATGGTTTATTGCACGAGTTAAGTAAAATAATTTAAAATCGTTAAAATTACATTTTTATTTTATAAATACCTTTTCTTTTTGATTAACTCCCAATACACCGCCCGCACAGCCGCAGATAAGCATTGCGCCGAGTTTAATCAGAGAAAGGGGGGTAAGTACGGCTTCGCTTTGCAAAAGCCCGATTACGGTAATAATTACAAATACCGCCGCTGCTGTGAGTAAACCGCATATTAATCCGGAAGATTTATTGACTTTTGCACAGATAAATCCGCCGCAGAATACCGACATAGCTGTGACTGCCACCATTATGTAGTCGGTAATATCGGCAGGCAGTAACCCCGAGGTTATTATCAGTACGGAGAACAGCGACATAAGTATAATTTCCGTAAGTGCGGATGTAAGTACACCTACAAAAACCGATTTTATGAGTTGTTTTTTATCAGACATAAAAATTCCCCCGAATAATATAAATATTAATATACTCATATATATTCGAGGGAAAGTTATTTAATTCAAAAACTAAGTGAATGAAACGAAAAGATTAGATTACTTGTCCTCTTCATCCTTTTTCTTTTTACCGAAAAGACCTTTTTTCTCTGTCTTTTCTTCTTTTTCAGAAGATTTCTCTTTTGCGGGAGCTTCCTTAACTGTATCAACAGTAGAGATGCACCACTTTTTAAATTTCATTTTAACTCTGTCGGAACCTGTTTCAATAATGATAGCGTCCTCATCATCTTTAATTGCAACAACTCTGCCCATAATGCCGCCGATTGTTGTAATTTCATCACCGATTTCAAGAGAGTTTCTCATCTGTGCTTCTTCTTTTTTCTTCTTTGAGCTTGGGCGCAAAATAAAGAAGTACATTGCAGCAAATACCAAAACCCAAATAAGAATCATACCGTATGTACCGAAAGCGTTGCCCGAAGCAGCGTCAGCAAGTACAACCTGATTTAAAAAATTCATAGCAGTCATTCCTTTCATACATTACATTGATTATAACAGCTTTATATTAATCTTGCAAGAAGTTTTTTAAAAAATATCGGTATTAAATTCTCACTCCGAGTATATTGCGATATTTATTGTAAAATTCTGTGAAAGTGCCGTTGTCAAGCTGTTCTCTGATAACTGCCGTAAGATTATTATAAAAGTACAGATTGTGAAGAACGGCAAGGCGCATACCGAGCATTTCACCGCTTTTGAGGAGATGTCGTATATATGCTCTTGAAAAGTTTTGACAAACAGGGCAGTCGCAATGCTCGTCGATCGGGCGTTCGTCAACTTCGTATTTTGCGTTGTTAATGTTGCGCACACCCTCCCATGTAAACAGCTGTCCGTGTCTTGCGTTACGGCTTGGCATTACACAGTCAAAAATGTCAATGCCTCTTGCGATTCCCTCAAGAATGTTTACGGGAGTACCTACGCCCATAAGGTATCTCGGTTTGTTTTTAGGTGCGTAAGGCTCAACCTCTTCAATGATTTCATACATTTTTTCCGTAGGTTCTCCGACAGCAAGACCGCCGATTGAATAGCCCGGAAGGTCAAGGTCTGCAATTTCTTTCATATGATTAATACGCAAGTCATTGTAAATGCCGCCCTGATTTATGCCGAAGAGCATTTGCTCACGGTTGATTGTATCTTCAAGCGAGTTAAGACGGTTCATTTCTGCTATACATCTTTTAAGCCAGCGTGTTGTACGCTCAACGCTTTTCTTTGTATAGTCATACGGAGATGGGTTTTCTACACACTCGTCAAAAGCCATTGCTATAGTAGATCCGAGGTTTGACTGAATACGCATACTTTCTTCGGGCCCCATAAAAATTTTTCTGCCGTCAATATGAGAGTTGAAGTAAACGCCCTCTTCTTTAATATTTCTTAGCTTTGCAAGTGAGAAAACCTGAAATCCGCCGCTGTCGGTGAGGATAGGACCGTCCCAACGGGTGAATTTGTGAAGTCCGCCCATTTGCTTGACTTTTTCGTCACCCGGTCTTAGGTGCAGGTGATATGTGTTGCAAAGCTGAACCTGACATTTAATCTGTTTTAAATCAAGTGCGGAAACAGCGCCTTTGATTGCTCCGCAGGTGGCAACATTCATAAACGCAGGAGTTTGCACAGTGCCGTGAGGTGTAACAAATTCGCCTCGGCGAGCGTTTCCCTCTGTTTTAATAATTTTTAACATATTATAGAAATCTCCTTTTAATTCGCAATAATAATGTTTTTGATTAAGAAATGAACATTGCATCGCCGAATGAGAAAAATCTGTATTTTTCTTCAACGGCGGTTTTGTACGCATTCATCACATTGTCATATCCTGCAAATGCGCTTACAAGCATAATAAGTGTGCTCTCCGGGAGGTGGAAGTTTGTGATAAGTCCGTCAAGCACTTTAAACTCATAACCCGGATAAATGAATATATCCGTAAATCCCTCGCACGGCTTAATTTCTCCGTAGAATGACGCAACACTTTCAAGAGTACGGCAGGAAGTTGTACCGACTGCAATTACTCTGCCGCCGTTTTTCTTTGTTTCATTAATAAGTTTTGCGGTTTCTTGCGGAATTTCGTAATGTTCGCTGTGCATTTTATGCTTTGTTACATCATCTACCTTTACGGGACGGAATGTTCCCAGACCGACATGCAGTGTAACATAAGCAATATTTACGCCTTTATCCTTTATTCTTTGCATAAGCTCTTTTGTAAAGTGAAGTCCTGCTGTGGGAGCGGCTGCAGAACCCAATTCGTGACTGTAAACTGTCTGGTAACGCTCTTTGTCTTTAAGTTCCTCCGTAATATAAGGAGGAAGCGGCATCTGACCGATTTTGTCAAGTGTGCTGAAAAAGTTTTCGTCACATTCAAAGTCAACTATTCTGTTGCCGTCATCTTTTACTTCTGCAACGGTAGCTTTTAAAAGTCCGTCACCGAAAGTAAAAGAAGCGCCCTCTTTGGCTTTTTTACCGGGTTTGCAGAGAGCTTCCCAACGGTTGCCTGTAATCTGTCTTAATAATAAAAACTCGACTCTCGCACCTGTTTCGTCCTTGATACCGTAAATTCTTGCAGGCAAAACCCTCGAATCGTTTGCCACAAGCAAATCTCCGGGGTTTAAGCTGTCTATAATATCGTAAAAATGCTTGTGGTCAATTTCACCTGTGTTTCTGTCAAGCAGCATAAGTCTTGAACTGTCACGGGGTTCGACGGGGGTTTGAGCGATAAGTTCTTTCGGTAAATCGTAATAAAAATCACTTGTTTTCATTTTTAGTTCCTCTCAAGAAAAAACCTCGAAAATGAGGCTGAAAATTTATAAAAATTGTGTTTGTGATTGCAAAAATAATTGACATTATAAATATTAAATGATATATTATAATTTAATATGAGCAGTTTGTGCGTTTGTTCGACAAAGCTCGGCATTGCAAAACACACTGTCTTAATAATATAATATTTTATCAAATAAGGCAACTGCTTTTTATAAAAAATATTTCATTCGGAGGAATTGTTGTGAATCAGAAGAAATTTAAAGTTGGTATTATCGGTGCAACAGGTATGGTTGGTCAGCGTTTTGCTCTCCTTCTTGAGAATCACCCATGGTTTGAGGTAAAGGTTCTTGCGGCAAGTGCAAGAAGTGCCGGTAAAAAATACGGTGATGTAGTTGAGGGAAGATGGCATATGACAAAGGATCTTCCAGAGAAATATAAAGATATGGTAATTGTTGACGCAGAGAATGTTGAAGAGGTTGCTTCACAGGTTGACTTCTGTTTCTGCGCTGTAAATATGAAGAAAGACGAAATCAAAGCTCTTGAAGAGAGATATGCAAAGGCAGAGTGCCCAATCGTTTCTAATAACTCGGCACACAGATTTACTCCGGATGTTCCTATGGTTATTCCGGAGATTAATGCAGATCATATCAAAATTATTGACGAGCAGAGAAAAAGACTCGGCACAAAGAGAGGCTTTATTGCCGTTAAGTCTAACTGTTCACTCCAGAGCTATGTTCCTGCTATCCACCCACTCAAGGAGCTTGGTGTAAATAAGGTTCTCGCTTGCACATATCAGGCAATTTCAGGCGCAGGAAAAACATTTAAGACATGGCCTGAAATGATAGATAATGTTATTCCTTACATCGGCGGTGAGGAAGAGAAGTCAGAGCAGGAGCCGCTCAAGATTTGGGGCCATATTGAGAACGGCAAAATCGTTAAGACAGACGATATTGCCATCACAGCACAGTGTATTCGTGTACCTGTTTCAGACGGTCACACAGCTGCTGTATTTATGTCATTTAAAGACGGCGTAAAGAAACCGTCTGTAGAAGAAATCATCAAGATTTGGGAATCATACAAGGGCAGAGCACAGGAGCTTGAGCTTCCGAGCGCACCAAAGCAGTTCTTACACTACTTTACAGAGCCTGATCGTCCACAGATTAAGAGCGAGAGAAACCTTGAGAACGGTATGGCTGTTTCTGTAGGCAGACTCAGAGAAGACACACAGTATGATTACAAGTTTGTTTGTATGTCACACAACACATTAAGAGGTGCAGCAGGCGGCGCAGTATTGCTTGCGGAACTTCTTTGCGCTGAAGGCTATATGGACTGATTTAAGCCGTCAGCTTTATAAATTTAATTTTAAATTAAAAATCTTAAATGGAGGTAAATTATGGGAAATCACATTTTCACAGGTTCCGGTGTTGCTCTTGTAACACCTATGAATTCTGACGGCAGCGTAAATTATGATGTACTTGAGCAGTTGCTTGAATTCCATGTTGAAAACGGTACAGATGCCATTATCGCTTGCGGTACAACAGGCGAGGCAGCAACTCTTTCGGAGGAAGAACACTGCAAAGTGCTTTCTTTCGTGTCAGAGAAAATCAACGGAAGAATTCCTGTTATTGCAGGCACAGGCAGCAATGATACTTCAACTGCCGTTATGCTTTCAAAGTCTGCCCAAAAGACCGGTGCAGACGCACTCCTTTGTGTAACTCCATATTACAATAAAACTTCACAGGCAGGTCTTGTAAAGCACTTCAATGTGATTGCGGATGCAGTTGACCTTCCTATCATTCTTTATAATGTTCCTTCAAGAACAGGCTGTAACATTCAGCCAAAGACATATGAGGAGCTTTGCAAGCACCCTAATATTGTTGCTGCAAAAGAGGCAAGCGGCAATATTTCACAGGTTGCGCTCATTCGTTCACTTTGCGGAGATAATCTTGACATTTATTCGGGTAATGACGACCAGACAGTTCCGTTTATGTCACTCGGCGCTTTAGGTGTAATTTCAGTATTTGCAAACATTTGCCCTGCCGAAATGCATAAGATTTGTCAGCTTTGTCTTGAAAATGACTTTGCTGAGGCTCAAAAGCTCCATTTCCACTATCTTGAGCTTATGAACATTATGTTTAACGATGTAAATCCTATTCCGATTAAGACAGCTATGAACCTCTTTGGTTTTGACTGCGGTGAGTGCAGACTTCCGCTCGTTCCTATGAGCGCAGCAGGCTATCACGATCTTAAGGATTGCCTTGCTAAGTACGATCTTCTCGGCAAGCACGTAAAGTAATTCGTACAAAAGGGGAAGTTTAAAATGGTAAATATAGCTCTTGTAGGCTGTAACGGAAAAATGGGTAAGGCCGTTACTTCGGCTGTTCAGTCAAGAAATGACTGTGAAATTGTTTTCGGTGCAGATCCTTTCGGCACACCTGCATACGATTATCCTGTATTTGAGAGCCTTGCCGTATCAGACAAAAAGGCTGATGTTATTATAGATTTTTCAAATCCTGCATCTCTTGACGATATTCTCGCATATGCGCTTGAGAAAAAAATTCCTTGCGTACTTTGCACAACAGGTTATTCACCGGAGCAGGTTGAAAAAATAAAAAAAGCGTCTGAAAGTGTAGCTGTTTTCTATTCGGGAAATATGTCGCTCGGTATCAATCTTCTTATTGAGCTTTCAAAAGAGGCTGCAAAGATTCTCGGTGCGGCAGATTTCGATATTGAAATCATAGAGAAACACCACAATCAGAAAATTGACGCTCCAAGCGGTACTGCACTTATGATTGCAGACGGCATTTCCGACACACTTGCAGAAGAACCGCAGTATGTTTATGACCGCCATTCTTACCGCAAAAAGCGTTCTAAGAATGAAATCGGTATTCACTCTGTAAGAGGCGGTACTATTGTTGGCGAACACGAGGTTATTTTTGCGGGTCACGATGAGGTTGTAACTATTTCACATCAGGCTCAATCAAAAGAGGTATTTGCAGTCGGCGCAGTAAATGCCGCTGTTTATCTTGCAGATCAGGGCGCAGGTATGTACAATATGGGTAATCTCCTTGCCGCAAAGCTCGGCTGATTATTTTAACTTTAAAACGGCACTTTTTATCAGTGCCGTTTTTTTGGCTTTTTATAGTTGGGGGATAATTATGGTTTAGCTGATTGCTTGTCGAAACAATTTGCTAAACCATTATTTATTATTTTTACCCCAACATTTAGAATATAACAGGTTTGTTTTTTAAGAAACTGTTATCCGATTGCAATTTTGCAAACTTGCAGATTGTAATAATGTTATAAAATTTACGATAACAGGGAAAAATCTGTCGAAAACACTTTACTTTGCTAATGTGATAATGCTATAATATAGTGTAGCTTTTCGCTAAGTTAAATTATGGAGGAAAACATTTATGAAAAAGATTTCAGCTTTATTACTTGCAGGTGTTATGGCGGCAACTGCTCTTGCAGGTTGCGGCGGTTCAAATTCAACAACCGCTAAAGGTTCTTCGGAAACTGAAAACGATTGGACTTATATTCAGAATAAAGGCGAATTTGTAATCGGTATTACATATTTTGAGCCGATGAACTATATGGACGAAAACGGCAATCTCACAGGTTTTGAAACAGAGTTCGCTACAAAGGTTTGCGAAAAGATGGGCGTTACACCTAAGTTCCAGAAGATTGACTGGGATTCAAAGGAAGTAGAGCTTAATGCAAAGACTATTGACTGCATCTGGAACGGTCTTACAATTACAGAAGAGCGTCAGGAAAATATGAGCATTTCAACTCCGTATATGGAGAATAAGCAGGTTATGGTTGCTAAGGCAGACATTGCGGATCAGCTTACATCGGCAGATGCACTTAAGGGTAAGACTGTCGTTGCAGAGAAGAAGTCAGCAGGTGAAGAGGTTGCCCAGAGTGATGAATTCTTTACAAGCGCCGATTATGTTTCGGTTGACTCACAGGCAAAGGCTTTGCTTGAGGTTAAGTCAGGCACAGCTGATGTTGCGGTTATCGACTATGTAATGTCAATCGGTACACTTGCAGAGGGTTCTGATTATTCAGACCTCAAGGTAGTTTCTGACAAGGCTTTCTCACCTGAACAGTACGGTATCGCACTTCGTAAGGACAGCACAGAAACTCTTGCAAAACTCAATGACGCTATTCAGGCTTGCGCCGATGACGGTTCACTTGAGCAGATTGCAGAAAAATATAATCTTCAGGATTTACTCCTTGTAAAGGCAAAATAATTATGAACCAGTTTATAAATGTTACAAACAGCCTTTTAGAGGGTTTTGGACAAAACTGCCTTATCTTTATAGTGACAATTCTTGCGGCTATGCCGCTTGGACTTATTGTTTCTATGGGTTCAATGTCAAAATTTAAACCGATTAAGTGGATTACAAAAACTTTTGTGTGGATAATCAGAGGCACACCTCTTATGCTCCAGCTTTTTGTTGTGTTCTATGTACCACCGCTTATGACAAACGGCGGATTCAATTTTTCAAGAATAAATGCGGCGCTTATAGCATTTATTATTAACTATTCGGCATATTTTTCTGAAATATACCGTGGCGGTATTGAGTCTGTGCCAAAGGGACAGTATGAGGCAGGACAGGTGCTTGGTATGACTAAGCCGCAGATTTTCTTTAAGGTTGTGCTTATGCAGGTTGTAAAGAAAATCACAGCACCGATCGGCAACGAAATTATTACGCTTGTAAAGGATACATCACTTTCAAGCGTTATCGCTATTCCTGAAATTTTGATGATGGCAAAAGACTTCTCAATGCAGGGACTTATTTGGCCGTTGTTCTACTCGGCGGTATTTTACCTTGTATTCTGCGGTGTTTTAACAATTCTTTTCTCGTTTATAGAGAAAAAGCTCGATTATTACAAAGGTTAAGGAGGGACAGTTATGTCATTGTTAAGCGTTGAAAATATCCGTAAAAGCTACGGCAAAACTCCCGTCCTGAAAGACATCAGCTTTTCGCTTGAGAAAGGCGAGGTGCTTGCAATTATCGGTTCTTCCGGTTCGGGCAAAACCACACTTTTAAGATGCCTTAATTTTCTTGAAACTCCGCAGAATGGCAAAATCAGTGTAGGGGATAAGGTGCTTTTTGACAGCAATGATTCCGGCAAAAACAGTGAGTCACAAATTCGCAAAAACAGACTGCATTTCGGACTTGTGTTTCAGTCTTTTAATCTTTTCCCGCAGTACAGCGTAATTGACAATATTATGCTTGCTCCACACCTTGCGGCAAAAGAACAGATAAAGCAGACAGGCGAATATATGGGTGCGAAAAATTATAAAGACGCACAAAAAATTATCCGAGAAACCGCATTGAGCTTGCTCGAAAAAGTGGGACTTTCGGAGAAGAGCGAATCATTTCCCTGTAACCTAAGCGGCGGTCAGCAACAGCGAGTTGCCATTGCAAGAGCGCTTGCTCTTAATCCTGATGTTTTGTGCTTTGACGAGCCTACATCGGCACTTGACCCTGAACTTACAGGCGAGGTGCTCAATGTTATCAGAAGTCTTAAAACTTCTGACAGTACAATGATTGTTGTTACTCATGAGATTGAGTTTGCAAGAGATGTTGCAGATAAAATTATCTTTATGGCTGACGGTGTAATTGCCGAGCAAGGTACACCCGAACAAGTAATCAATAATCCGCAAAATCCGAGAACACAGGCATTTTTATCAAGATTCAATCATTAATCTACCTATTATAAAAACGCTCCGACTGTTTAATTGCAGTCGGAGCGTTTTGCTTTGCAAGTTATGGGGTTAGTACACGCTTTTGCTTAAATGATTATAAAACATTTTGAACAGAACTACTTTATAAGTAATTAAATTTAATTTCAAGCGGAGGTTCTTCTATACTGCATATGGCAAATGAATGATTTTTAAATTCAAAGTGGGTGATATAGCAATTTTTCTTTGTGTTATTTTCCGAAACGGTAATTGTATCTTTATTTATATTAATTTCAAAACTGTTGAGAGGTGTTCGCAATCCCTTGCCGCTCTGCTTTATATAACTTTCTTTAATCGTCCAAAGTTTGTAAAATGCATTGCTTGTATTTTCCGAATGAATAATATAATTGTATTCATTTTCGGTGAAAAATCTTTTTGCAATGTCAAGGCGAGGTTTTTTAATGATTTCAACATCACAGCCTATCTCCTTATCGGAACTGACTCCGAAAGCAAAGTTACCGGAGTGAGCCGCATTAAAGAAAATTTTATCAACATACGGTTTGCCGTTACTGCCGTAATAAATTGAATTTATGTCAATATTATTCTCATTGAGAATTTTATTTATAATTAAACCTGCTCCGAGCGAGCGTTTGCGATCGTCGGCAAGTTTATATCTTAGTATCTTTATTTGCCTTTCTTGAGGTAAAAGAGAAATTTTACCGTTATCATTCAAGGGGTCGCAAAGAACTGAAATATCAGCTAAATAGAGCTTTATCAATGTTTTCACCTCATCTTTTAGTGTAATTATAGTATTATTTTTGTTTTTAGTCAATCGTAATAGATATATTATTCTGTTTATGAAAAATACAACTTTGTTAAAAAAGTCAAAATATTGTTCTAAGTATCCTTTTATAATGGTAAAGATGATTAACTAATGCAAAAAGCAAATGAAGAAAATGTAAACATATGTTCTAACTGTTGTAATATATAGACAAAAATATCAACTTTAAATTAGTTGATATGTACATTTGAGTAGCATATTACACAAATAAATATTTTAAAAAATGTTGACTTTCACGAACTTTTGAGTATAATAATAATTGTCAAGTAAATAGTCCGCTTGACTATCGGCTGATTAAACAGTCACATTACTCGAGTAAAATTAATTAAGTCGAATTTAAGTCTAGATTTTGCCAAATGGTAAATGGCGCACGAAAAAATAAAAATTGATATTTTTAAAGGAGGAAATTTTTATGACACCAATCCTTAATTTACACGACATTGATGTAACCAAATTCCTCGCCGTGCTCGATACCTGCGAGGGCAATGTATATCTCGTTACAAGCGAAGGCGACAGATTAAACCTTAAGAGCAAACTTTGTCAGCTCGTTGGCTTAACAAAGCTTATTGAGGGCGGCAGAATTGCAGAGGCAAGCATCATCTGTGATAATAAGAATGATGAAAGCAAACTTTTCAGATTCAATTTCTTTGGTGATACAGCAGATGCCAAGGTTGGCTGATAACCCGAGTTACATTGATAACACCGTGTTTTCACGATAATTTCAAAACTTCATAAAAACTGAGGGCAGCCGCAGCAATGCGGCTGTTTTTTGGTATATAAGCAAATCGGGCAAAACAAGCATAATGTTTTGCCCGTGATTTTTATTTTTATCAAAAGTTGGGGTAAATATCAGTCAGTGAAAAATTTGACGAACTTTTATAATTATTTAATAATAACCGTGCGTTAAACACTAATCTTACTTATTAAAGAAAAGTTTTATATCGTCCTCTACAGAACCGATACCGCTTATTCCGAAGTTTTCTACAAGTACATTTAATATATTTTGAGAGAGGAAAGCAGGGAGTGTAGGGCCGAGATGGATGTTTTTGACTCCGAGGTAAAGCAAAGAGAGAAGAACGATTACGGCTTTTTGCTCATACCAGGCAATATTGTAGATAATTGGAAGTTCGTTAATGTCATCAAGACCGAACACTTCTTTTAGCTTAAGTGCAATAACCGCAAGCGAGTAGGAATCGTTGCACTGACCTGCATCGAGAACACGGGGAATACCGTTTATATCGCCGAGATTAAGTTTATTGTATTTGTATTTTGCACAGCCTGCGGTGAGAATTACCGTATCTTTTGGCAATGCTTTTGCAAATTCGGTGTAGTAATTTCTTGACTTTGCTCTGCCGTCACAGCCTGCCATTACAATGAATTTCTTGATGTCGCCGTTCTGCACGGCCTCTACAATTTTATCGGCAAGAGAAAGTACCTGATTATGAGCAAATCCGCCTACAATCTCGCCTCTTTCGATTTCAACGGGAGGTTTGCATTTTTTTGCAACTTCAATGATTTCCGAAAAATCTTTTATTTCTCCGATTTCGCCGCCGATGTGTTTTACACCCGGATAGCCCGCTGCGCCTGTTGTAAACATTCTGTCTTTGTAGCTGTCCTTTGGCGGTACAATACAGTTTGTAGTCATAAGAATTGCGCCGTTAAAGCTCTCAAACTCTTCTTTTTGTTTCCACCATGCGTTGCCGTAATTGCCGACAAAATGGCTGTATTTTTTAAAAGTAGGGTAGTAGTGCGCAGGCAACATTTCCGAATGAGTGTAAACATCTACACCTGTATCTTTTGCCTGTTCTAAAAGCATTTCAAGATCTCGAAGATCGTGCCCCGAAACAAGAATTGCAGGGTTACTGCGTACACCGATGTTGACTTTTGTAATTTCGGGATTACCGTATGCGGAAGTATTGGCTTTGTCAAGCATAGCCATTCCGTCAACGCCGAATTTACCTGTTTCAAGCGTCAGTGCTACAAGGTCGTCAACTGACAGTGTATCGTCAAGCAACATCGACAGCGCTCTCTGTAAGAAAGCGTCAAGCTTTTCATTGTCTTCCATAAGAACATTTGCGTGTTTGCTGTATGCCGAAAGTCCCTTTAAGCCGTAGGTTATAAGTTCCCTAAGACTTCTTATGTCTTCGTTTTCTGTGGCAAGTACGCCGACTGTAGCCGCTTTTGCCGCAAATTCACTTTCATTTCCGTTCCATAAAGATGCGCTTGGAAGTGCTGATTTATCGAAAACTTCTTTTAACAAATTCTCTTTTACTTTGAGGGTTGTTTTAATGCGTTCAACGATAACATCTTTGTCAAAATTTGCGTTTGTAATTGTTGTGAAAAGGTTGAGAGTAATAAGATGATTTATGCTTTTGTCAATCTGTTTTCCCTCTGCTCTGATTTGTGTGGTAACTGCCGAAATGCCCTTTGTAACATATACGAGCAAGTCCTGCATATTTGCTGTATCAGGCTTTTTGCCGCATACACCGCTTACTGTACAGCCTGAACAATTAGCTGTTTCCTGACATTGATAACAAAACATTTTATAATCCATAGTTGCCTCCAAAATATTTATTTATACAATTGTAAGTTGTTGTAATTACTTACCTTGTGGTATAAGTATAATATTTTTCGGTCGGCAAATATGTTGTTACGGCAACGAAATTAAAATTAACATTATTTTATAAAATTGTTAAAATTTAAGTTATATTAAATCGGCAAGTATTGTGTTTGAAACCAAAAAGCCTTTCGGAGTAAAAGAAGTGCCGTTGTGTTCCATAAAACCGTTTTTTACATACAAATCAGTTTTTTTGAAAAAACTCTGCGGCAACGGAGTACCGTATTTTTTGGCATATTCTTCGGTATCGAGTCCCTTTTTCAATCGCAAAGACAGCATAATATATTCTTCGGCAGTGCCGCCCTCGCCGTCATTGATAATTTTGTTTGCTTTAAAATTCTCTATACTTCTGTCATAGAAAAATCTTTTACCGTTAAAGAAGGAATGAGCGGACGGACCTATGCCAATGTACTCGCCACATTCCCAATAGCTTGAATTATGTCTGCTTTCAAAGCCTTTTTTTGCGAAATTAGAAATTTCATATTGCATATAGCCGTATTGTTCAAGCAATTCAACTGTATATAGGTAGAGTTCAGCCTGCTCGTCATCGCTCGGAAGATTTAATTTTGATTCTATTTGCGCAAATTTTGTGTTTTCCTCAATTTTCAAAATATACGATGAAATATGAGTGACTCCGCATTGAGCGCAAAAGTCAACGGATTGTTTCAGAGTTTCCTTTGTTTGCAGAGGAATACCTGTCATAAGGTCAAGTGAAATGTTGGTAATTCCCGCAGCTTGTGCAAGCTCTGCCGTATGTTTTGCGTCTTCGGCGGTGTGTATTCTGCCGAGCTTTTTTAATTCGGCGGGTACTGCGCTTTGCATACCGATTGACAAGCGGTTAAAGCCTGTACTTTTCATTAAGGCAAAATCAAGTTTTTTTCCGCTGTCAGGGTTTACTTCAACCGTGATTTCCGCATTGCTTTCGAGTGTAAAATTTTCTTTTACAGAACTAAGAATATCGCAAAGCCTTTCCGCTCCAAGAACGCTCGGAGTGCCTCCGCCGATATATACGGTCTTTACAGTTCCGTTAAAGTGATTGCTCCAATATTTTAATTTTTCTTTTAAAGCAATAACATAGTCGTTATATTCATATTCGCCCGCCCTTGTGCTGTAAAAATCGCAGTAAGGGCATTTGCTTTTGCAAAATGGGATATGCAGATACAGTCCGATTGATTTACTCATAATAATCTCCGTAAAAGAATTTGAGGCAGAAGTAAAACTCCTGCCCCGATTTGGAAGGTATATGAAAAAATAGGAAAAAACAAAATATAAAATGAATTTATTACCTTCATCAATTATATATTACAATAAAATTACAAATTTGTCAAGCTTTTGTAGCAATTGATTTTTTATATACCGTAAAACAAATATTTTTCTTCCGTTTTATTGACATATATATAATAAAAATAGTAAAATATAGTATTGTAGAAAAGTATGTAAAAATGATTCCGAAAGGATTGTAAAAGATGAGTTCATTAAACGAAGAAATCAGCAAGCGCAGGACTTTTGCGATTATTTCGCACCCTGACGCGGGTAAAACAACACTTACAGAAAAACTCCTTTTATACGGCGGAGCAATCAATCTTGCAGGCTCTGTAAAGGGCAAGCGTACTGCAAAGCACGCAGTATCGGACTGGATGGAAATTGAAAAACAGCGTGGTATTTCCGTTACTTCTTCTGTTTTGCAGTTTAAGTATAACGGCTACTGCATAAATATTCTTGACACCCCCGGACATCAGGATTTCTCCGAAGATACCTACCGTACACTTATGGCTGCCGATTCGGCGGTAATGGTAATTGACGGTTCAAAGGGTGTTGAGCGACAGACTATCAAACTTTTTAAGGTTTGTGTAATGCGCCATATTCCGATTATTACATTTATCAATAAGATGGACAGAGATGCAAAAAATCCATTTGATTTACTTGAAGACATAGAAAATGTACTCGGTATTCATACCTGCCCTATAAACTGGCCTATCGGTTCCGGTAAAGAATTTAAGGGTGTGTATGACAGAAACTCAAAGAAAATTCTTGCGTTTACCGCTAACAACGGTCAGAAAGAGGTTGAGAAAAACGAAATCAGCCTTGATGATCCGAGCATAGATGATGTAATCGGTATGTACCACAGACAGGATTTGTTTGATGATATAGAGCTGCTTGACGGTGCAGGCGATGACTTTGACCTTGAGGCTGTAAGACGAGGCGAGCTTACACCTGTATTCTTTGGTTCTGCCCTCACAAACTTTGGTGTAGAGCCGTTCCTTGAGCAGTTCTTAAAAATAACAACTTCACCGCTTGCAAGAGAAACCGTTGACGGCATTGTTGAGCCAATGTCTGATTATTTCTCGGCATTTGTATTTAAAATACAGGCGAATATGAACAAGGCGCATCGTGACAGAGTTGCGTTTATGAGAATTTGCAGTGGCAAGTTTGAGAAAAATATGGAGGTTTACCACCTTCAGGGCAACAAAAAAATGCGTCTTTCTCAGCCACAACAGATTATGGCGCAGGAGCGTGAAATAGTGGAAGAGGCATATGCAGGCGATATTATCGGTGTGTTTGACCCGGGTATTTTCTCTATAGGCGATACAATCTGTTCACCGGGAAAGAAAGTTCAGTTTAAGGGTATTCCTACCTTTGCACCCGAGCATTTTGCTCTTGTTCGTCAGAAAGACACTATGAAGCGTAAGCAGTTCATAAAGGGTACAAGTCAGATTGCGCAGGAAGGTGCAATTCAGATTTTCCAGGAACTTGACGCAGGTATGGAAGAAGTAATTGTAGGCGTAGTAGGTGTGCTGCAGTTTGATGTTCTTAAATACCGCCTTGAAAACGAATACAATGTTGATATTATTATGGAAAATCTGCCTTACGAATATATCAGATGGATTGTAAATAAAGATGTAAATCCAAAGGAACTTGACCTTGCGTCAGATACAAAGCGTATTCAGGACTTAAAAGGCAATCATTTGTTGCTGTTTACAAGTTATTGGAGCATTGACTGGGCGCTTGAGCATAACAAGGGACTTGAATTAAGAGAGTTTGGCACTGACTGGTAATGCTGTACGATAAATTAAAAATGTATTCCGAAATCGGAGTATATCCATTTCATATGCCGGGACATAAACGCAATCCTATGCTTTGTGACGGCATAATGCCTTATGAAATTGACCTTACAGAGATTGACGGCTTTGACAATTTGCATAATGCGGAGGGTTGTATTCTTGAAGTGCAGAACCTTGCGGAGAAATTATATAATGTTAAGAAAGCATTTTTGCTTGTAAACGGCGCAACGGGCGGAATATTGTCTGCTGTTCGTGCCATGACCGACAAGGGAGATAAGGTGATTGTTGCCCGCAACAGTCACAAGTCTGTTTATAATGCGCTTGAGCTTTGCGGATTAACCCCAAAATATATTGTGCCGAAAGTTGATAAAGAGTTTGGTATAAACTGTTCGATTACACCGTCACAGGCAGAAAAAGCAATTAGGGAAAATCCCGATGCAAAGCTGTTGATTATCACTTCTCCGACCTATGAGGGCGTGGTGTCCGACATAAAAGAAATTTGCAGGATTGCACATTTACATAATGTGATGGTGCTTGTAGATGAGGCGCATGGGGCGCATTTTCCGTTTTCAAAAAGTTTTCCGAGTGAGGCAGTGGCAAGTGGGGCGGATGCAGCGGTTGCAAGTTTGCATAAAACTTTGCCGTCACTTACACAAACTGCGCTTTTGCTCACTTCAAACGAAGAATTAATCAATCCTCTTGCCGAAAACCTTGCAATTTTTGAAACCAGCAGTCCGTCATATGTTTTTATGTCGTCAATCGAAAAGTGCCTTGATTTTTGTAAGAATACAAAGGCTTTTGATGAATATATAATCAGGCTTAATTCTTTTGACGAAAAATGCCGAGAATTGAAAAATATAAAGGTTCTTTGCTGTGGCAATGATAATATTAAAAATCATAATTTTTTTGATTTTGATATTTCTAAAATTACCGTGTCCGTAAAAGGACTGAATATTAACGGTGTTCAGCTTGCGGACAAACTTAGAAATGATTTTAAAATTGAGCCTGAAATGGTATGCTCGGACTATGTTTTACTTATTACGACAGTTTGCGATACTGATGAGGGTTTTGCAAGACTTGTAAATGCGTTACAAATCATTGACAGCGAATGTTCTGCAAAAGAATTAAATTATAATAATCTGCTTCTTTCACAGCCTCGCATAGCACTGAATCCTTGTGATTGCAGCGGCAAAAGCGGAGATTTTTACAGATTGAAAAACAGTATTAATAAAATTTCACTTGAGTATGTGTGGGCATATCCGCCCGGGATTCCGATTGTGGCAAAGGGCGAAGTTATAACTCAAGAAATTGTCGACACAATTTTTATGCAGATTAAAAACAGTATAAATGTGTATTCTACCAAAGGCAAAGTTCCTAAAGAGATACTTTGTTGTGAATGATTATATTTAATGAGCAGTAGGAATACTGTTTTAATTATATACAAAATGAATGATACAATTGTTAAAGTACGGAATTTATGCGAAGTCTGTGAAATTGCTGTGTTTTAAACCCGCTTTGGGTAAACTTTCCGATTTGCCCCAGAAATTGATGTAAAAGTTTTTAAGAAAAGGTAAAATCGGCAAATGAGAGAATTGTTTTGAGTTTGTGCCTTGCCTTTGCAATATGGACGAAAGAAATTACAGAAACGACGGCGGACAACTGCATCTTACCAAAACTCTTGCCCAAGGCGATGATTGCTGATAAGCAGGGCGGCAGTTGGGTAAATGTAAGTTATGGCTATTAAATTTAGTTTGCTGTGACGGAAGATTTTATTGGCTTTGCACACACCACACGCAATTTTTTATAATTACTTGTCGCAGTATGCGGCTTAAACCGAAATTTATCCCGAATTTAATAAAAAACCAAAAATCAAAGCCTGTCGATTATACTGAATCAACAGGCTTTATGCTTAAAATATTAATTACAAAATAAATTTAGTCTTTGGATTTTCAAACTCTGCTTTGCGAATTTCAAAGGCTTTTTTTACATCGTCTTCAAATGCGAGTGCGGTGTTTTCGGCGCCCATAAGTTTTAATAATCTTTTTGTAAATGCGGGGTTATTTACGAGGAGCGGTCCGAGCTGTGCCGTGGCAATTGCATTGTTCACCATAATGCCCTCTTTATCGGACTCTTTATTAATACCGATTCCCTTAATGCATTTGACAAAGAAACAATCGGAATTATCACCAAACCAATATGTAAACTGGCTTCTGAAACCGAGAATTTCTGTTCCGTCTGCCATTGTGCCGTGGTTAAGACCGTTAAATCTTGTGTATTGCTCACGCTTTGCGGTAAACGGAAAAATATTAAGCGCAGGGATTTTTCTGCCGTCATAGTTTTCTATCTCTTTAAAAAGAATTTCTCCCGAATTGCCCGTGAAAAGCATAGGAGTGCCGTTGTCAATCAATTCTTTGAGTCTGTCACGGTAGGGGAGCAGAGCTTTTATTATAAGCTCTTGATTTTTTTCGTTTGACGGTGCAAGGTAAATTAAATTTGGCCGTTCGTCTGCAAAAAGCGGTTTGTCACCAAATGCGGTTGAAATAAATTCAGCGTTCGGCAAACATTTTTTCAGATATTTCATATTGCCCATATCGCCGAAAAGATTGCATATTTCAGGGAATAGAATTTCTATTTTCATTGTTTTGCACCCCTTTCAGCCATTCTGTCACTGATTGTATTTTTTGAAATTGCGGCGTAAGATGTTGTGTAAACATCATAAAGGAAGAAAATTGTATCTGCTTTGTCAAGGTCAACTTCATTTGCCGCATCGGACTCTTTTTCAACACAAGTAATTTTTTCTTCGGGAACGCCTGCGAGCAGAAGTCTTACCTTGTAGTCTGTACGGCGAACACCGCTGCAAATTACCTGTGTAATTGAATCGTCATTTAAAAATTCAAAGTCGGTATCGTATATCCAAGCTGTGTTTTCGCTTGTTTCTTCGGCGTCGCCGAGGTCGTCAAGCATAAGTACAACGGCTTTTTTGCCTGTGTGATTTTTAATGGAAGAAAATACTCTTGAGCAGGCTACGGGGTTCTGTCCCTTTGCAACACTCATAATAACCTGCTTGTCGCCGATTTTTTCTTCGTCATAACGGCTCTTTACAATTTCAAGTTTTTCAACGGATTTCTTAAGCTGCTCTGCGCTAAGACCAAATTCGGAGAGAACGGCAATCGCACCTGCAAGGTTGTAGGTATCCGTAACAGAAGTACCGACTGCTTTAAAATCAGCCTGTTTGCCCTTGAGTGACATTGTAATTCTTCCGGTGCTTTCGTTTACCTTTGTAACATCGTAATCGGCTTTTGGCGAACGGAAACCGCATTTTGTACAGTGAGCCGAACCGATATGATGATAACGGCGGAAGTCATATTCAAGTCTGCTGCCGCACTCGGGGCAAAGCGGAGTGTCGATGATTATTGTATTCTCATTGAGAACCTCGTTGTCCTGCTTCTCAATGCCGAAATATACTCTGTCATTGCCTTTGGCAAGTCTTGCACTTACAAGGTCGTCTGCATTTAAAACAAGTTTTGTCTGCTTTGGAATGTGCTTGTCGAGAATGTCGAATATAAATTCAGAGTGAGCATTACGCTTGTAAGAATCTCTGAAAAGGTTTGTGCAGAGTAAGTATGTCGGATGAACATACGGATATATAAGTCTTGAACTGCGTTCATCAAGCTCAAGTACAGCAAGGTCTTTTACTGTTTTGCCTCTCAAATTAACGGCGGAGATCAAGGTTGTTGCCACACCGCCGAGAATGTTACTGCCTGCACGGTTATTTACAGGAGAATACCCGTTGTCTGCAAGAATATCGTTAATCATATTTGCAGTTGTGGTTTTGCCGTTTGTGCCGGTTATGCCGATGATTGTTTTCGGCTTGTCCATTCTGCCGAGAAAGTCGGGGCAGATTTTCATAGCAAGTACGCCCGGCATATGAGTACCGTTGCGGTGCATTACAGAAAGTGCCACAGTCGCAAGCTTTGCGGCATAAAGCGCCGCAAAAAATCGAATACCTTTCATTTATAAAGCTCCTTTAATTACTGATTATAAATTTTATTATAGCAAATTGAGCATAATAGTGCAAGGTTACGAGTACATAAAACAGACTAATAAATCACAATAATTTTATTATATTTTTAAAAATCTTAAATGTTTGACAATCTGCAACAAAAAATCTTTGACATTTAACGAAAATAATGTTATTTTATATATAGTGAAAGTTTAACAATATATTAAACTTAACTTTGTGAAGATGTAGATATTTTTTATAAAAGGCGGTATAATCTTATGGCTGAAATAAGTTTGTTGAATCCGCAAAATTCAAAAGCGGTATTCAAGAGCCTGACAAAAGAAAGTATAAACGACCTTTCGCTTGATTTTATTTGTAAGGCGCTTACCAAAAGTGAATATGAGCAAAATGTTATAATGAAAATTATGACCGAAATTACAGACGATGCAGAAACCGTGAAATATAGGGGAGATGTGTTTGACGATTTTCTAAGATTTCCGAAACTGCGTGATTCTCTTGCTCAACTTCTTGAAGAACTTAACGATTTGCGTGACATTTCAAGATTTCAAAAGGACACGGAGGCATCTTCTTTATGGAAGTTGATTAACCGTCTGCGAGAGATTGACGGTTATGTTAATTGCATTACAAAAATAAAAGAATGCCTTGAAAGTCTTGATATAAAGTCGGAGGGATTGCTTACCCTGAAAAAAGAAGTTACCGATATTTATGCCAACAGCGGTTTTCCGCAGTTAAAAGCCGACATTAACGAAACCTTTGCCAAGGTGCAAAAAGTAAAGAGCATTACGATAGGAGTAAATCTTGATGATTTGTTAAGACCGAAAAATGCGGGAATTTTGTCGCTTAACGATAAGGCTTTTACATCTTCGGGACTTATGCAGCATTTTATGAAGTTTACCAACAACGGAGATGAAATTCATTTCGGTACAGATATATCGGATATTAAGAAATTTCACCCGTCAAGTCCGAAGTTTAAGGAAAATGATATAGGAATCGGTACTCTTGACGCAGTGCCGACAAACGGTAATCCTCATATAACCTCAAGCGGATTGACAGGCGCCGATCCGCTTTCGGACAGCCTTAAAAAGGCGGTAACCGATATTATGAGAAAAACAGTCCGTGACATTCAGAGCGTGCTTACAAAGTATGTAAATATCAGCGGATACACGCTTTCTGCGCTTATGCCTGAAATCGTTTTTTATATAAGGTGGGCAGAGCTGGTTGAAAAAATCAGAGCAAAAGGACTTGATATGTGCAAGCCCGAAATCCTGCCGTCGGAAAACAGAGAGATTTTTGCTAAAGGCGTGTATAATCTGAAACTCGGCATAAAGCGTGTGAACGGAGAAGAATTTAATATCGTGGCAAATGATATTGATTTTGACGACGAATCAGGCAGAATTTATATTCTTACGGGTCCGAACAGGGGAGGAAAGACCACTTTCACTCAAGCTGTCGGTCTTGCTGTTTTGCTTGCTCAAAACGGTATTTACGCACCTTGCCGTGAGCTGAAAATCAGTCCTTGCGATAATATTTTTACGCACTTTCCGGCAGACGAAAACGACACAGTTGACCTGGGCAGACTTGGCGAAGAAAGCAAAAGACTTGCGGAAATTTTTGATATTGCAACCGAAAACAGTATGCTTTTGCTTAATGAAAGCCTTGCAACCACAAATGTATCGGAGGGTTTGTTTATTGCAAAAGATGTCGTGCGGGCAATGCGTTACCTCGGAGTAAGGTCGGTGTTTAACACACATATGCACGATTTGGCTAAAAACCTTGACGAAATGAACACCAAAACAGAGGGCAAAAGTATTGTACAAAGCCTTGTAACGGGAGTTGACAACGGTGAACGCTCGTTTAAAGTTTACATTTCACCGCCGCAAGGAAGCAGTTATGCAAGAGATATTGCAAAAAAATACGGTGTAACTTTTGAACAGATAAAATTAAATATTGATAAAACATAATCGGGGATAATTATGTTGAAGAAAGCTGTCACAGCGGAAGTTTTAATGAGAAGTTATATATTTCGGCAGGCACATATACAATAAAAATTTCGGCATACGAAAAAGTAACGGGAAAGTACAGCGTTGACTCTACTTTTACGCCGTTTTATGAATCTTTCTCCGAAACCGAAGAGGGTTCAAACAATACTCTCGAAACCGCAAACAATGCGGAAACCGAAACCATTTACAGCGGACATTTGACAGAAACCGACAATGTGGATATTTTTAAATACAGTTTTGACAAGAAAGCAATGCTTGCGGTTCTTGCAACATCTCATATGGACAGTGTGAATGTATATCTTTTAAATGAAAAGGGCGAGGTTATTAACAGTAAAACTCTCGGTAAAGATGAGAAATATACATTCGTAACATCTGTGGCAAAGGGCGGTACTTGCTATGTGGCATATGTCAGCGCAGACAACGCTACGGGCAGTTATGAAATTGATACAACAAAGGCTGTATTCGGAGATTTTAACAGCGACGGTAAGATTGATGTTAATGACGCAACAATTTTGCAAATGTCTATTTCGGGCGGACATAAATTATCCGACTTAAAGGTATTGTCGGCAGATTTGGACGGTGACGGTCTTATTATGATTACGGATGTTACATATCTTCAAATGAAAATCGCAGAATCCGCCGACAATATGTAAGTTTAATCGAATAATATTTGCTAAAAAATACTCGCCGCATAAAACGGCGAGTATTTGGCATACGGTTGCAGATAGGGTAAATTGACAGTAGAGCAGAAAAGTAAGAAAAATTAAATTATCTCTGACGGAGCTATAACAAAATCAGTTTCACTTTTATAATATTTTCTTGCCTTTTTTATAAATCTGCAATAATCATTGCTTCTAAATTTAAAATATGTTATACTAAAACAACAGAATTTTGACTAAATTTTGACTATACGAAAGTGTGCAGATAATTAATTGAATGAGGGAGAAACTAAATGACACTTGAAAATAAATTCGGACTGACAAGTTCTGCTGACCTTGCCCGTGAAGAAGAATTCGTCAGCAAGAAAAGAGCTGTGGAACTTTTTGAAAATAGCGTTTTAGACAGTCTTCCTGCCGGCAAGTTTTCTACATTGCAGGCAATTCATAAATATCTTTTTGAGGATATTTACGATTTTGCAGGTGAACTTAGAACCGTCAATATTGCAAAAGGTAATTTTCGTTTTGCACCTTTATTGTACTTGCAGGCGGCACTTGAAAGCATTGACAAGATGCCGCAGGCGAGCTTTGACGAGATTATAGAAAAGTATGTTGAGATGAACATTGCCCACCCGTTTCGTGAGGGAAACGGGCGAAGCACACGCATTTGGCTTGACCATATTTTGAAAAACGAAATCGGCAAGGTGATTGATTGGAGCAAAGTTGATAAAGAAGATTATCTGTTGGCAATGGAGCGCAGCCCAATTAAAGATGTGGAAATTAAAGTGTTGCTAAAATGTGCACTTACAGACGAAACAGACAGTCGAGAGATCTATATGAAAGGTATCGACCATAGTTACTATTATGAGGGTTATACAACCTTTAAGACGGAAGAACTGTAAACAGACAGACTCTGTATTGTCATATAATAACCATCAGATTTCCAATCAAGCAGAATATTTCAACATTCAATTCGAGTATCTACCAAAAGTTGGTATATAGTCAAAAAAGCACTCGTCAAAAGACAAGTGCTTTTTTAATGTTTTTTGGAGCGGATGACGGGGCTCGAACCCGCTACCTCCACCTTGGCAAGGTGGCGCTCTACCAGATGAGCTACATCCGCATAATAAAAAGGGCAAAGGCATAAAACTTTTACCCTTTGGTGGGAACAATAGGACTCGAACCTATGACCCTCTGCTTGTAAGGCAGATGCTCTCCCAGCTGAGCTATGCTCCCATAAAGTTATTGTTATTTGTAAAAGCACCTCTTACGAAGTGCTTTTACAAAATTTGGAGGCGACACCCAGATTCGAACTGGGGAATCGGAGTTTTGCAGACTCGTGCCTTACCACTTGGCTATGTCGCCGAAATGCTGTAATCTCAATCAGCGATATTGATTATATCAAATACGGATTGATTTGTCAAGCATTATTTAAAAATTATTCAAAAATTTTTTGCAAATTAAAAAAGCGGGTTTATCTGTTTATAAGTTTGCCGATATTTTTAAGTGCGATTGAAATTGTGCCGTCGTTGTTGTTGATAAACTCAATATATCTGTCATCTTCAAAATATTCTACAGGTACGGTTATTTCTATGCCCGTATCGGTTTTTATTTTCTGACTTTTGCTGGCTCTTACGGCAGATGTTTTTTCGATTTTTAAGTCTTTGGGTATTTCTTTTTCTTCGATTTTCTTTTCAAATGCCTCTTGCATAATTGGTGACTCCGAAAAAATATTTTCGGCAAGTTCCTGTGTGGAAATGGTGTCGGATTCCTCGCAGTTTTCGACAATGTAGCTTTTTGCCTTTGAAACGGCGACTGCCGAGTTTACTCCGTATTCTTCGGCAACCTCGTTTGCGGTTTCCCTTACGATTTTTACAGCCTCTTTTGCGGAAACGCCCGACGAACATTCGAGCAGTATTTCCGGAAGTACATATACGCTGTTGCCGTCGATTTGGCGCTTTTTATCCGAAAAATGTATTTCTCCCGTTTTCATATTTATAATCGCATATGAATCTATTTTTTGCGACGGGGCAGGCAGGATAGCGTAATGCTTCATAATTTCGTTATGAATACCGTTTTCATCTGTAATTACCTGATGAGTATAGGCGGATTTGTTGGTTATAAGCAGAATTGCAAAGTAGTCGGAATCGTCATTTATATAATCTGCCGCAACAAAATCTATTGCGTCAAGTTTGTCGGAAAGAGAAATATTCTCATAAAGAACATTGGCAATTTGTGAAGTGAAATCTATAAATTCAAGACCTTTGTTGCCGTATTCCGTCAGCGCCGCCGCAAAACCACTGTCGGCATTAAAAGTACCGCTTTTTCCCGCGGAATCCTTGTGAAGTTTTTCAAGGTGCTTTTGAAGAAATGTGCTTACCGTATCGTCTGTACAGTCGAGTTCGTTTTGAGAAAAAACGCTCATTCCCGAATTGAAGTCAAGTATATGTAAAACAGCTCTTTTAATAATCATATCATTTTTCCTAATCTGTGTAATATTTTGTTAAATAAAAACGAATATCGAATAATCAGGCACAAGCCGCCGACATTCCGTTGAAATTTATTATATTCTCATATTAAATAAAAATCAAGAGATACAGAAAAACCCGCACCGAAAGTCATAAAAACAACTCCTCGGTGCGGGTTTGGTTTGGCGTGCCAAAAGGGAATGAACCCCCGACCTTCTGCTTAGGAGTTCATTCCGAAGCGTTATTTCCAAGATAAACAAACCTCAACTTTTCCCATCCTAATGCGGTTTTCAGCAGGAAACATGGACGGTAAAGTCCGACAAAGCACCGCTTTTTAAAAAAACAAAAGTTAAGGTTCTCGCAATAGAAGGCGTCAAGCTCATAGTAGAACCCGTAACAGAATGAGAGGTAAATAATGTTAGGACTTATTATTTTAGGAATTATCCTTTTAATCCTGCTTATAGTAATCGTAAGCAATGTAAAAGTAGTCCCGCAGCAAGGAGTGAATAAAACGATACCTTCTTGTAAATCTTAAAAAGTAAGGAAATATCGCAGAATTAGAAATAATCAATAACATTACTTATTAATATTTTTAACATCTGAGCCATTGGGCTCTTTTTTTATGCCTAAAATTCTTGTAAACTTGTTTTTTCGTGTTACAAGAATGACTGATGAGGACGGTAGAATAGAGAGGGTGAGAGATGTTGAGAATATAGTAAAGATCCACCGGCTTAGCCGGTGGATTTTTACTTTGCAAAAATGCATATGAGATTCTTTAAAAATGTTAATTATAAATAAGAGGCAGATTCATTTTTATATTTCTGACTAATCGCCGACTCAAATCACGCCAAATGTGCTATATTAGATTCTTCAAAAGTAGTCAAGCAGCAGTCGGTTAAGAGGGCAGACTACTTTCAAAATCAACCGTATAACGATAATTTTATTATAGCATACAATCGTATGATAACGATAATAATTATAAACTTTTAGGTTTTGCACATGAGTTGCGAACTTTTATTGGACAAGGCAGATAGACACGCATAGGAGAATAATAATCGGTGCTTTTAGATTTCATCATATTCAAAATAAATCTAATGCCATAAATACCCATTGCATATACAGGTGCGTTTACCGTAGTGAGCGGAGGGTTTGTATATCCCGAAAGCTCCGTGTTATCAAATCCCATAACAGAAATATCCTCAGGAATTTTGTAACCGTTTTCTTGCAGAGCTCTCATTGCACCGATTGCAATAGGATCGCTTGCCGCAAAAATAGCTGTGGGGAGATTTCCTTTGCTGATCATTTCTGACATCATTTTATAACCGGATGATGTTGAAAATTTGTCCTGCATAATAAACCCATCATATTTAATGTTTAGTTCATCGCAAATGTCTGTGAAAGTGTTGAGTCGTTTATCAGGAAATATCGTTCCGTCCTCAAGCTGTTCAATGCCTCCGATAAAGCCAACTGTTCTATGGCCTAAATCATATAGATATTTAATTGCATCGGACACTGCCTGACGAAAGTCGAGCGATACGGATGTGATTTCAATATTCTCAACGGTCATATCAAGAAAAACAATTTTATTATTCAATGAATGCAGTAATTTTATTTCTTGTTTACTAAACTTCCCGAGGCAGATTATGCCATCAACATCGCAGAGTACATTCTGATAGTCATTGTCTGTTTTAAATGTTCGTACAATACTTATATTATTTTTTGAACAGTAGTCCTCGATACCCTGTCTCATCAAAAAGTAATAATTATCTTCAATTTCCTGTTTGAAAGAGAACCATTGTAGAATTCCAATGCGACATGAAGGTGCTGATGTAACCCTTTTTTTCTTTACATAATTAAGTTCTTTAGCTGCTGCAAATATTTTTTGCTTTGTTTCAAGCGAGGTGCTGAGGGTAGCGTCGTTATTAAGCACTCTTGAAACAGTAGCTACTGATACATTTGCCTTTTTGGCAACATCTCTGATTGTAGCCATTTGAATCACCTCACTACTATTATAGTGAAATATTACTAAAAAATCAAGTCGTGTTTAGTAAAAAACGGAGAAAGTAAAAATGTTTACCAAAAACTATTGACAGTTTACGAAACAAAACATATAATTTAGTTAACATAAAAACAAAAGAAACATTATTATCAAATAATAGCGAAATCTTTTGTGCAGGTTGTCACGGCGTTTCATTTAAAATTAAAAGGAGGAAAAATTATGAAACAGACATCATCACAACCAAGACTTGATGGCAAAATCCCAGGTAGAATCAAATACACCTTTGCTTTAGGTGCCCTCGGCAAAGATATGATTTATGGTATGATTGCCACATTTTCAATGATTTATTTCACAGACATCATCAAGGTCAACCCGGTATTTATCGGCGTAATGTTCTTTGTTGCAAAGTTATGGGATGCCTTTAATGATTTGTTTATGGGTATGATTGTTGATAACACACGCAGCAGATGGGGTAAATTTATTCCATGGCTTGTAATAGGTACGCTGGTTAATTCAATTATATTTGTTGTTTTATTCACAGACTTCCACCTCAATGGTGTTGGACTTTGCATATTTGCAACAGCAGCTTACATACTCTGGGGTATGACTTACACAATTATGGATATTCCTTATTGGTCAATTATTCCTAACCTCACTTCAAATCCTGAGGAGAGAGAAAAAGTTTCGGTACTTCCGAGAATCTTTGCAAGTATCGGTCAGTCACTTGTTATTGCAGGCTTTGGTGTTCAAATTATTGAGGCTCTCGGCGGCGGCACAACAAATCAGGCAGGTTATCACAGATTTGCAATCATAATTGCAATTGTATTTATTCTTACAATCGGTATTACAGTAATCAATCTTCCAAAAAAGAGAGATGATTCTGTTCCGGAAAAGAAAGTTAAGTTTAAAGATATTTTCTCAATCATCGGCAAGAATGATCAACTTCGTTGGGCGGTAACTCTTATCTTCCTTTACAACATCGGCATTCAGTGCATTATGGGTGTTGCTACATATTATTTCAAATATGTTTGCGGCGACGCAGGAATGATGTCATCATTTATGATCAGCGCATCAATCGCAGAGGTTGTAGGTCTTATCGTATTCCCTAAGGTTACAAAATTTCTTTCAAGAAAAACTTCGTTCCTTCTTGCGTGTCTTTTCCCTGCATTTGGTCTTGTAATGCTTTTGCTCGTAGGTATTTTTGCTCCGCACAATGTTGTGCTCACATCAATCTCAGGTGTTATTGTAAAACTTGGTACAGGTCTTGAACTTGGTTGTGCAACAGTATTCCTTGCAGATGTTGTTGATTACGGTGAATTTAAGCTTGGAACAAGAAATGAAGGCGTTGTATTCTCACTTCAGACGCTTATCGTAAAATTCACAGCAGCTCTTACAGCACTCGGTATTGGCGCGGCACTTGGAAGCACACAGTATATTCCGGGACAGGAACAGTCATTTGCAACAGTAGCATCAATCAGTACACTTATGTGCATTGTTCCTGCGGTTTGTATGCTTATTGCTTATGTTGTTTACAGAAAGAAATATAAACTCAATGACGGTATGATGAAGAAGGTTATAAACACAATCAGTGCAAGAAGAGAAGGCAAGATTGATATGACACAACAGCTTGATGAAAGCGGTAACACAGAGCCTTCTATGTTCTTTCCTACAGTTGCGGAAAAGGCAGGTAAATAAAATGATTGATACTAAAACAGCAATTGAAAAAATTACAAACGGCGAATTTGATAATCTTTTCACTGATATATATATAGATTCATCAATGATTGATTATCAGAAAAAAAGATATGTTCATGCAATTGAGCAGTATGAAACAATTTATTGCCCTGATAAAGTAGCAATATTCAGTGCTCCCGGCAGAAGTGAGGTTTGCGGTAATCATACAGATCACCAGCATGGAATGGTGCTTGCAACATCCATTAATCTTGATACTATTGCTGTGTCGGCCAAGAATAACAATGATGTTGTAAGATTTGTTTCTGACGGTTATGATATGATTACTCTCGATATAAATGACCTTGAAGTTAATAATGATGAGGCAGGCACAACGGTCAGCCTCATCAGAGGTGTTCTTCGTGGACTTAAGGATCATGGATACAAAATTGGTGGATTCAATGCTTATGCAACAAGTGATGTACTTGTTGGTGCAGGACTTTCATCGTCAGCAGCTTTTGAGGTAGTTGTCGGAACTATTATTTCCGGTTTATATAATGATATGAAAATAAATTCAGTTGAGATTGCTCAGATTTCTCAGTATGCTGAAAATGTATTTTTCAAAAAGCCGTGCGGACTTATGGATCAAATGGCTTGTTCAGTCGGAGGAATGGTTAACATTGACTTTAAAGATCCGACAAAGCCAATTGTTAAGAAAGTACCTACCGAATTTGAAAAATATGATTACAGTCTTTGTATTGTTGACACAAAGGGTGATCATGTTGATCTTACAGATGATTATGCTATGATTCCCTCGGAAATGAAAAAAGTTGCAAATTTTCTCGGAGAAGATTATCTGAGAAATTGTGATTCAAACGAATTTTATATTCACCTTGGCGAAATTCGTGAGGCTGTTGGCGACAGACCGGTACTTCGTGCAATTCATTTCTTTAATGAGGAGCATAATGTTAAAAATGCCGTTTCGTCACTTGAAAACGGTAAGTTTGTTGAATTCCTTGACGCAATCAGAAAATCCGGTAATTCATCGTTTAAGTATCTTCAGAATGTATATACAACAAGAGATATTCAACATCAGAACATCTCGGTAGCCCTTGCACTCAGCGAAAGCCTTCTTCGCAATTACGGCGTGTGCCGTGTTCACGGCGGTGGATTTGCAGGTACAATTCAGGCGTTTGTCAAAAATGATTTTGTAAGTAATTACAAAGAATTTATAAATAAAATTTTCGGAGAAAACTCATGCCATGTTCTCAAAGTGAGAAAATACGGCGGAATAAAAGTAATGTAATTATGTAGGTTTTGTTTTTATTAAGGAGGACAAAATGAAAATTCTTGTTTTAGGCGGTGCCGGATATATCGGTTCGCATACAGTTTACAGACTTATTGAAAGTGGTAATGAGGTTGTTGTATTCGATAACCTTGAAACAGGTCATATCGAGGCGGTTCATCCCAAAGCAAAATTTTATAAAGGCGATCTCAGAAACAGAAGTGAAATTGACAGCGTTTTTGATAAAGAAAAAGGTATTGATGCTGTAATTCATTTTGCAGCCAATTCACTTGTCGGTGAAAGTATGACCAACCCTCTCAAATATTATGATAATAACCTCAACGGCACAAAGGTTTTGCTTCAGTCAATGGTTGCTCACGGAATTGATAAGATTGTATTTTCATCAACAGCGGCAACATACGGTGAGCCTGAGAGAACTCCTATTCTTGAAACCGATCCGACAAATCCGACAAACTGCTACGGAGAAACAAAAAAATCCATGGAGAGAATGTTCTATTGGGTTGAAAAAGCACATGGTTTAAGATATGTTTCTCTCAGATATTTTAATGCATGCGGAGCACATATCAGCGGAAAAATCGGTGAGGCACATAATCCTGAAACCCACCTTATTCCGATTATTCTTCAAGCGGCGCAGGGTACCCGTGACCACATAAGTATTTTTGGTACTGATTATCCCACATCTGACGGAACTTGTATTCGTGATTATATCCATGTCACTGACCTTGCACAGGCTCATATTCTTGCAGTTGAATATCTTATGAAGGGCGGTAAAAGTGATATATTCAATCTTGGCAACGGTGTAGGTTTTTCTGTCCGTGAGGTAATTGAAAAAGCAAAGGAAGTTACACAGAAAAACATTAAGGTTGTTGAAGAAAGCAGAAGAAGCGGCGATCCTGCTGTATTGATTGCATCAAGCGATAAGGCGAAAACTGTACTTGGCTGGAAACCTGAGTATGATGATCTGGGAACAATTATTAAAACAGCGTGGGAATGGCATTCAACACATCCAAACGGCTATAGTAAGTGAGGCGGTATTTATGAAGAACAGCGTTTACGGCTTAATATTAAGACTTGTTTCATACGGAATCAATACAGGGCTTATTGAAAAAGAGGATATAATCTACACGCAAAATAGGCTTTTATCGTTGTTCCATATGGATGAACCTGATGACAGTTGTACTTGTCTTACAGCAGATAACGAGGATACTCTTGAAGAAATTTTGTCGGGACTTCTTGATTATGCATACGAAAAAGGAATCATTCCCGAAAATACAGTAACATATCGCGACTTATTTGATGTGAAACTTATGGCTTCACTTGTTAAGCGACCGTCAGAAGTAATAAGAGAATTTTGGCAGAATTATAGCGCTTCTCCTAAACTTGCAACCGATAGCTACTATAAATTCAGCTGCGATACCGATTATATAAGAAGATATCGTATTAAGAAAGATTTAAAGTGGAAAACATCAACCGAATACGGTGATATTGATATCACTGTAAATCTTTCAAAGCCTGAAAAAGATCCGAAAGCTATTGCAGCGGCAAAACTTCAAAAACAGTCGGGCTATCCGAAATGTTTGCTTTGTAAGGAAAATGAAGGATATGCCGGAAGAGTAAATCATCCTGCAAGAGATAATCACAGAATTATTCCGCTCACCATTGACGGAGATAACTGGTTTATGCAATATTCTCCGTATGTTTATTACAATGAACATTGTATTGTGTTTAACGGTGAGCATACACCAATGGTAATCAATGATTCTACATTCAGAAAACTGTTTGATTTTATTTCACAGTTTCCGCATTATATAATCGGTTCGAATGCTGATTTACCGATTGTAGGCGGTTCAATACTTACACATGAACATTTTCAGGGTGGCAGATACAGCTTTGCACTTAATAGGGCAGAGGTTGAAAGAAAGTTTATTGTTAACGGCTTTGATGATGTGGAGTGTGGAATTGTAAAGTGGCCTATGTCAGTTGTAAGATTGACAGGTAAAAACAAGGACAGCATTATTTCATTATCTTCTTATATTCTAAAGAGTTGGAGAGCGTACACGGACGCAGATGTTGGCATTTTTGCCGAAACAGATGGTGAAATTCACAACACTATTACTCCGATTGCTTTTACAAAGGATGGAAAATTTGTTATTGACCTCGTTCTCAGAAATAATATTACAAGTGAAGAGCATCCTCTGGGAGTATTTCATCCTCATGCGAATTTGCATCATATTAAAAAAGAAAATATCGGCCTTATTGAAGTTATGGGACTTGCAGTATTGCCCTCAAGGCTTAAAGATGAAATGGCTATTTTAAAGGATGCTATTCTTAATCACAAGGATGTAAGTGAAATTCCGAAAATCAGCAAACATTCCGAGTGGGTAAATGAATTTGTTTCGCAGTATGATGAAATCAATGAAAATAATGTTGATTCAATAATTCAAAATGAGATAGGAAAGGTGTTTCTTAATGTTCTTTTGGATGCAGGTGTATTCAAAAGAACTCCTGAAGGACAAAAGGCGTTTGATAAATTTATAAAGACTCTGTAGTAAAGGAAGTGCTAAAATGTCAAAGGTAAGGGTAGTAAATTTTGAACCTACATCCAAAGGTGAAAACACTCATCTTTATACAATAGAAAATAACAGCGGAGCAAGCGTGACATTATGTGATTTAGGCGCAAGTGTCGTTTCGATAAAAGTTCCCGACAAAAATGGTAGTATTAGAGATGTAGTTCTCGGCTATGAGCACATTGGCGGTTATGAATTTGACGGAACATACTTCGGTGCTACTGTCGGAAGATGTTGCGGAAGAATTGCTTACGGCAAGTTTACTCTTAACGGAGAAGATTATCAGCTCTCTGTAAACAATGGGAGTAACCATCTACACGGCGGATTTAACAGCTTTAGCCGCAAAGTGTGGCTTGCGGTAGTTGATGATAAAGTTCCAAATACAGTTCTATTTATGCTTGATAGTCCCGACGGTGATGAGGGCTATCCCGGAAATATGAAGGTCTTTGTACGCTACACCTTTGATGATGAAAATGCACTTACGATAAAATGGTCGGCAGTTTCTGACAAAGACACAATATGTAATCTGACCAATCATTCATATTTTAATCTTAACGGACATAAAAGCGGTAAAGTTACAGAAAATCACAAGCTGAAAATAAATGCAAATTCCTTCATACCGATAAATTCAAACCTCAATCCCACAGGAGAGATAACTCCCGTTAAGAATACATCGTTTGATTTTACCGAACCCAAGTTAATTGGAAATGGCATTGACAGAAAAAACAAGCAGATTGGTTTTGCAAACGGTATTGATCATATGTTTGTGCTGAATCATTCTGATGAAGAATTTGTGCTTGCAGCTGAAGCTGAGGGTATTGATAGCGGAATCACATTAAAATGCTATACTTCTCAAAAAGGTGTTCATGTATATACAGCAAATTATGTCGATGTTTTGTCCAATATGGGAAAGGATTCAGCAACATACGGAGAAAATCCCGCGTTTTGTCTTGAAACCCAGGGCTTTCCCGATGCTGTAAATCACAAGAGTTTTCCTACGACAATATTAAAAGCAAACGAAAACTATACACAAACTACAAAATATATTTTTGGTATAAACAAATAAAATGAGCTGATTTCTAACTCCTTTAAAAATAAAATCTCTCTAAAATCAAGGACCACCTATTTTTTTCTTGGGTGGTCCTTAATTTTTAATCTATGAGGATGTTTCATGTTTTATAGTATTACACCGTCTTAAACATATTCTGTTTTAGCGGTTATGTGCCGAGCTGTGGAATAAAAGCAGTGAGGATCCCATTTTGTTTCTGCTATAAAATACATAGCAAAGTTCTCGTTGCCCTTTTGATAGACAATCGCCCAGTCAGGAGAGTAATTTCCTGCCGGAGTTTCAAGAACAAAACCGCCTTTTTTGAGCTTAGTGTATAGCATTACATTCGGATCATCGTCAAGAGCTTTTGCAAACTTCCATTCACCTTCACTGTCAAACTTATATTTCAAGTTCATAGCTTTTTTATGAGCTGGATTTGGTGTAAACAGATACTTTATCTCGTCCTCATTGACAATCTTATCCACCTCGAAAATGTCCTTTTCAAGAGCACCAATGCCCTCAATTAGTTCGGATGTCAAAAACTCCTTACTCTTGAATTCTTTGAGCAGCTTGTTAATTGTTTTAATCGCTTCTTCAAGATAATCCTGATTGTTAATTTTGTTCCTTGCTTCTGCTGATAAACCTTTTATTATTCTTATGATAGCCAATCTCGGCAACATTGTATTTGCCATTATCACATTTACAAGGTCAAAAGGGCATAGAGGTAGTGTGCGATTGTCGCTCGCCACCCCTAAATGAACAAATTAACAGAGTAACGACCGCCTTGTCCATTAGCAGGATTTTTGGCTCGATTTTTTCCGCCATTATCAGAGAGGGCATTTTCATTAGCAAAACAGCGATTTTTTTGCTAATTTTTATTAGCAAGCTGTCCACCTGAAAGTCGGACGACATTAGTCCTAAATTCCATTAGCAGACGGAGAATTTGCTGATGAAAATTTGTGATTTTTTCGTTTTTGCTGTTTCTTCGTAAAAATGAAAAAACGCCGGAAACCCTTGATTTTACTGGGTTTTCCGGCGGAATTTTTGGCGTCCTCGGCGGGATTCGAACCCACGGCCTTCCGCTTAGGAGGCGGACGCTCTATCCGGCTGAGCTACGAAGACGTGTATTAAATTTACGATTATTCTACCACATTACCATACACTTTCCGATCAAAAGTGTGTGTTGCAACATATTCTTAGGAGGCAGACGCTCTATCCTGCTGAGCTATTGGCACATATCTGTTAATATTCTATTATAAATATTTTGCTTTGTCAAGAAAGTTTAACAATAAAACAGTTGAAGTTTGTCAGCTTTAAAATTAAGTATTGTTTGAAAATCCTTTAAATTATACTGTTAGTGATATATACCAATCACTGTTGATTTTTGTTAGGTATTCATACAAAAAGCTGTAGATTATTGCGAATGTGTTGCTAAACAATATTATATATGATAATATTATACTGTAAAGTAAGGGTATATGATAAATATTTAACTTTCTGTTTTTTAAAATATTTATACAATTATAGAAGGAGTGGTATTTATGAAGTTGACAAAAAAACTTTTATTGCTGCAATTTTCAGTAATGTTAATTTTTATTTTTTCAGCATGTAATTATGAAAGCGGTGTTTTGAAAACATTGCCTAAATATTCCGGTTGTGAGAAATATTCTTACGGAGCAAGAGTACGGAGCAAGAGATTTTGTGGATTATCATAAATATTATTATGTAAATAATAATGATATATCGGAAAGTATAAAATCAAATGACAACTTTCAGAAAGTTACGAATGAAAATACGGACAGCATTAAAAACTGTATAGAATATTTTAGCGGAAGAATAAATAATTCAACCGATGATATGCGTAATAATTATGATTTCTTAGAAAATCAAATTAATGTGGATGATTACTTTTGTTTTATATCAAAGGACAAAAGCAATCCTTTGAATAACTTTAATTTATATTATTTAGATAAGGAAACACAAATTTTATATTATTTTCACAGTGATGTTTAAATAAATATAAATTCTCGGATTATCTTAGATATGAGAAAATTATGAGGAAAGTGTTAAGTTTTTTTATACTAACTTTTATATGCGGAATTTTAATTTTTACGGCAGGCTGTAATTTCGATGATTGATGTGACCGTATATACCTTTGAAAATAAATCTATTTTTAAAATCGCTCATAACAACGATAAATCAGACAGTATGTTACAGGACGAGTTATATATTCCACCGACAGAAGTTGATGATGTAATAAATAACGGCACAAAAATATTGAGCGGCCGTTTTGATTCATTTGCTTATGCCAATAATTTTGCGTATTTGAAAATCGGTAATACTTATTATGTAGTAGATATAGCAAATGAAGTGAAAAACGAATACAGTGACGATGAGTTTTCTGAAATGTATCCCGATTATGAAAATTTTAATTGGTATGATGCATAACAGTTATATATTCTCTTTATTTAAAAATCATAACCGACATTAAACCGATATTGAGTTTTTTATCAATGTCGGTTTATTTTTTGTTCTGTTAATAATTAAAAAAACAATTAGCAAAGTACTGAAAAAGGGACTTTGTTCATTAAAATCAGTTAAATTAGAACAAATGTTCTAAAAACTCTTGATTTTGTGATTTTTTCTCTCTATAATATTATATAGAGAACCAAGCCCCGTTGGTTCTTATTTGATGAATAGTAAGCGGAAAGGATGTTAATATGAACAATTATCTTGAATGGTCAAAAGAATACAGGGCAGAGGCAGACAAAATGCTGTCTGTTGTTGATAAATATAAAAGTATGTTAAAAACTAAAAGTTTATTAAATAAAAAGGAAATCAATGAGAAAATTTGCAGATACAGAGGTTATTACCTTGAGTGCCTTGATATTGCAAATTTGCTTGAGGCAAGATATAAGGGGGTAATGTGATGAGAAGTAAACTTATACATTTTTCCGATTTAAATTCCGATAAGATTTGCTTTGAAAAAAGCCTTATGGACGGCGAAACCAACAGCGAAAACCGTCAGAAAGTTTTAAAAATACTAATGAATGTCATAGAGAATGACCTTACCGACAGACAGCGCCATTGCGTTTTTGAGTATTATTTTAACGGAAAAAAGATGAAAACCATTGCAAGCGAACTTGGTATAACTCCGCCCGTTGTCACAAGACATATTCAAATGGGAGCGGCAAAACTCTATAAAATTGCAAAATATTATATGTGAATATTGAATTTTGGTTGGGTTCTAAATGTTGGGGTAACATTAAATTATGATTTAGCGGAGTGTCGGTCGGGCATTGAAATTTAGCTAAAGCTAAATTATCCTCCTAAAAACAAAAAAAGTTTACTCAATTTTTTCAACAATTGCGGGTTTGGGCAGCGCCCATAATATTTTCCTATATTGCAATTTATCAGGCGCAAACAGCAAGCTGTTTTGCTATTGCTAGATTGCGTAATCGGAAAGTATTTGTGGGCTTTGCCGATCG
>NZ_JBBNJY010000103.1:0-563 GCF_040093295.1 Ruminococcoides bili | reverse complement strand
CGATCCTTTGAAAAAGTTGACCAAACTTTTATAATACTTTGCAAAATTATTTTGCAAAACCATAATTTTAATTATCGTTTTGCTATTGCTTGCTGTAAGGTTGTAACATCCCTTACATCACGGTGACCGTCAAAGTTTGTATCTGTGTAATAATACTGGAGCGAATCAAGCTCAACCGATCCGGAAATGTACTGTTGCAGAAAAGTAACATCGTTTACATCTACTGTGCCGTGAAGGTCAATATTGCCGAATCTCAATATGTATATATTCGAACCGACAGTACCGCCTCCGCCGCCGACTACATAAGCTTTGCGGTAAGAAAATGTAGTGCAGTAAACTGTTGGTTCATTAATTTTAGTAGACAGATAAATTTCCACGCAGCCGTCCTTATCCGGAACTACGCCCGTTACAGCGCCGCCGCTCTGAAAGTACAAGGCGGAGTCATAATAACCGCCGCCGTCTGCTTTTTCGTATTTGAACTTATAATCATGACTGCCGATACTTGAGTATTCCATTGTATGCGAGCCGTCCTTGTTAAAATAATTCGGAGCTAACTCGTGAAG
>NZ_JBBNJY010000102.1:0-572 GCF_040093295.1 Ruminococcoides bili | reverse complement strand
AGTTATCTTGAAAGACTGGACAACTACAACAAAAGTCTAGAAATATGCGGCAAGAGAAAGAGCTATTCAAAAACTGATACGGATGCGACCTTTATGAGGATGAAAGAGGATCATATGCTCAACGGACAGCTCAAGCCGGGATACAATGTACAGATAGAAGTAGAGAGCGAATATATTGTCGGAGTAGGCTTGTTTCCTAATCCCACAGACACAACTACGCTGATACCGTTTCTAGAGAGAATACGAAAAAGCACCGGAAAGAAATACGAAAATATCATAGCAGATGCAGGATATGCAAGTGAGGAAAATTACACATATCTTGAATCGGAAGAACAAAATGCGTATATCAAGCCTGCCGATTATGAGATTAGCAAAAAGCGAAAATACAAGAATGATATTTACCGCAAAGAGAATCTCTTTTACGATGAAACAGGAGATTACTTTGTATGTCCTAATGGCAAAAAGCTGATCTTTGCTTATGATAGCAAACGCAAAAGTCAGAATGGATATGAAACAACAAGGAGAAATTACATATGTGAGAACTGTTCAGGCTGTCCGCACCGAGAAAAATG
>NZ_JBBNJY010000101.1:0-620 GCF_040093295.1 Ruminococcoides bili | reverse complement strand
ACACCTGTTTGGAAAATGTTATACGCTTTGCTTTCGTGTAATTTGGCATTCAATGTGGCAATATCACCGTTTCCAAATGCCTTGTCAACAAGTGCTATTGTATCAAATCCTCCCATGGCGGTACTCATAACCTTTGTTACCGATGCTGTTCCTTTGATAAATTTACCAAAGCCGGACATACATTTAATTCCCTTGCCGGCAACTGCACCTAACTGTCCAAGTCCGGCAAAAGCCGCTCCGCCGATTGCACCGCTTATTGCGCCTGAGAGTGCTCCATCTTCGAAACCTTCTAGGAACGAACCTCCGTTGGCAACACTTTCCAACCCTCCGGATACGCCTCCTATACAAGCACCTAAAATAGCACCCCAGCAGGCTCCGGCAATAATTGGTCCTACACCGGGAATCAAAAGTACAGCAACAGATACAATTACTATTGCTATTGTAACTATCAATTTCCAATGCTCTTTACACCACTCTGCTGCCGATTGTACACCATCACAAATGTGTTCAATAACACTTTTTTCGCATTCAGGTTTCAGATAAGAATACTTTGTGTAAAAATCTTCTTTTGATTTCTTTATTTCCTCTTCTGCCGCTGAATCTTTTCTTGATGCTGTTTC
>NZ_JBBNJY010000100.1:0-626 GCF_040093295.1 Ruminococcoides bili | reverse complement strand
ACATCTTTAACATTTGTTTTACCGTCACGGTTTATGTCGGAATAAAACATCTGAAGTTTATCAAATTCCGCATCGCCTGCAAGGTATCTCTGCAAAAGGGTTGCATCGTTTACATCTACTGTGCCTTGAAGGTCAATATTGCCGAATCTCAATATGTATATATTTGAGCCGGAAGTACCGCCTCCGCCGCCGAGTACATAAGATATGCGGTAAGAAAATGTAGTGCAGTATTGTGTTGGTTCATTGATTTTAGTAGACAGATAAATTTCCACGCAGCCGTCCTTATCCGGAACTGCGCCCGTTACAGCGCCGCCGCTATGGAAGTACAAGGCGGAGTCATAATAACCGCCGCCGTCTGCTTTTTCGTATTTGAACTTATAGTCATGACTGCCGATACTTGAGTATTCCATTGTATGCGAGCCGTCCTTGTTAAAATAATTCGGAGCTAACTCGTGAAGATTTATTTTTGCTTTAACATACCTTCCGCCTTTATTGTCAAATGTGTAACTTGCGTATATTTTACCCGCACCGCTTGTAAAATAGCGGGCATATTTTTCGGTAGACGGCATAAAGAGTGTTTTGTCACCGCCTATACAATCGGCAAATTTCATGGAGTAGTTTTTTTG